>JAEEHG010000258.1 GCA_016280695.1 Solobacterium sp.
AAAAAGAAATTACGGCCCAGGGCGGCAAGATTGTGGCCTACTATGACAGCAAGGGCCAGATCCGGGGCTATGCCTCGGTGCTGTTCGGCGGCAAGGAAGCGACCGTGGAGGAATGTGTCTACCTCGACAGCATGTCGCTGATGAAACTGATCAATGCGGCCCTGCAGGAACGACCGGTTGTACACGTTATGGTGTCAGCCGCGGAAAATCTCAACAAACTGATACCAAACGCGCAGCGGCGGGACTTCGGCAGTACGATGGCCCGGCTTAACAATCCGGAATTATTCTCCAGGCTGTTCGGCACAGAAGTCCGTACAGTGGAAGAAGCGTTCGCACTCAGCAGCCGGCCGCTGAACCTGAACGAATTCGCTTAAAGGAGGATAAAATGGAATTCATTGAAGCAGTCAGAAAAAGACGTACCGCAAGAACGTTTACCGGTGAACCGGTACCTGAGGAAGTGATCATGAAGATGCTGGAAGCAGGGCTTCTGGCACCGACCAATGACCATATGCGGAACTGGGAGTTCGTACTCCTGCATACCGCCGAAGAGAAAGAAACCGGACTGCAGGCTGTCAAGGCCTGGACCCTGGAACATGCCGGCTTCCGGCGGGAAGTACCGGATGAAGCGGCGCAGGTCATGTATGACCATGCCCTGCCGCGGCAGTATACGATGCTTTATGATGCCGACTGGGTGATCCTGCCGTTCTTCAAGTGTTCCGATCAGATCTTCCGGGAGGGGATCCTGAACCGGCTTAATCCGTTCGCGTCCATCTGGTGCGTGATTGAAAACATCCTGCTGGCGGCTGCGGATGCCGGGCTCGGGTGTTCACTGCGCATCCCGGTCGGAGATGAGTGGCAGAAGACCGCGGCCCTGGTCAAGGCACCGGAAGGGTGGATCCTGCCGTGCTATCTCGGCGTCGGCGTGCCGGACGGACAGCTGCAGGAAACTCAGCATATACGCTCCGCCGCAGAGAAAACACACCGCGGCACATGGCAGTAAACCGTTCCGGCCGCGTCTGCAGAAAAAAAGCGGCATGAAACCGCTTACTGATTTGACCCGGCTGAAACAGGTAACTATAATTCTATATGGATAAAAATAAAAAAAGGAGGAATTTTTATCATGAGTGATGTAAGAGTAGCGATTAACGGCTTTGGCCGTATCGGCCGTCTGGCTTTCCGTCAGATGTTTGGTGCCGAGGGATATGAAGTCGTCGCTATCAACGACCTGACAAAGCCTTCCATGCTGGCTCATCTGCTGAAGTATGATACAGCCCAGGGCGGTTATGCAGGACACATCGGAGACAATCTCCACACAGTTACAGCTGATGACGAAGCAGGCACAATTACTGTTGACGGCAAGACCCTGCAGATCTACAAGGAACCGGATGCGGCCAACCTGCCGTGGGGCGACCTGAAGATCGACGTTGTCCTGGAATGCACAGGCTTCTATACAAAGAAGGACAAGGCAGAGGCCCACATCAAGGCCGGTGCCCGCAAGGTTGTTATCTCCGCTCCGGCCGGCAATGACCTGCCGACCATTGTTTACAATGTCAACCATGAAACACTGAAGCCGGAAGACACAGTTATCTCTGCCGCTTCCTGCACAACCAACTGCCTGGCCCCGATGGCTGACGCGCTGAACAAGTACGCACCGATCCAGGGCGGCATCATGTGCACAGTTCATGCATATACAGGCGACCAGATGATTCTGGACGGCCCGCACCGCAAGGGTGACCTGCGCCGTGCAAGAGCAGGCGCTGCCAACATCGTTCCGAACAGCACAGGTGCTGCCAAGGCAATCGGCCTGGTTATCCCGGAACTGAACGGCAAGCTGATCGGCGCTGCCCAGAGAGTCCCGGTTGCGACCGGTTCCACAACCCTGCTGACAGCTGTTGTCAAGGGCGACGACATCACAGTTGAAGGTGTCAACGCTGCCATGAAGGCCGCTTCCAATGAGTCCTTCGGCTACAACGAGGATCCGATTGTTTCCTCCGATGTCATCGGCATGCGTTACGGCTCCCTGTTCGACGCTACCCAGACCCTGGTCACAAAGATCGCGGATGGTCTGTTCGAAGTCCAGGTTGTTTCCTGGTATGACAACGAAAATTCTTACACATCCCAGATGGTAAGAACAATCAAGTACTTCTCCAACGTCAAGTAAGAAGTATTCAGTAACAGAAAATATTGATAAAGCCCCGCTGAAACAAACAGCATACTTCCCGGTATGTCCCTGGTTAAGGCGGGGCTTTAATTACGCATCCGGATACAATACCGATTACAGATGATTTTCGGGAGGGCGTTGAGTTTTTTCAGTGCCGCCCAGTTAAGCAGTCATAATGCGGGAATATAACAATGCTCTTTCAGGGCATATTGATCTTCTGCGAAAAAAAAGCTGTACAGATGTATTTCCGCACATCTATACAGCATTTTCGCTGTGTCATGCCCGACAAAGCTCAGTTTGATCCGGTGACTTCCATTTTGCTGATCATACCGGCAATCACTTCGTGGAACAGATCCCAGTCTTCTTCCGCGCTGCGGATTTCGATCAGGTACAGACAGTTTTTATCCGGAATGACGGTCCATGTATCGATAAAGTTTATGTCCTCGGATTCCGTGATCCCGTAGGAGTAATATCTGCCGTCAATCGCTTCGATCTCTCCCGGAGGAGTCAGTGCCGCCACCAGACCTTTCTGATCATTCAGCATGGTTTCGGCCACTCCGCCCTCTGCCAGATCGTCGTGTTCACCGACCTGACCAACGATCATGCCCATATAGTCACAGGTAAGGAAGAACTGGTTCTCAGGAACGTCCGCCTCTTCATCTGTATGCATGCCCAGAGCTTTCGGTACATAGAATACCAGGTTGCCTTTCTGATACTTCTCCATATCGCTGAGCAGTTCTTCTGCTGTAAGTGTATAGGGATCAACAGTTGTTTCGGCTTCAGGTGCAGTGGTATTCTGTGCATCTTCGGTTTTTTCTGTTTCCGCTGTGACCGTCTCAGTGGCAGCTGTTTCCGCCGCGGCTGTCTCAGAGGCGGCTGTCCCTCCGGGAGCGGCATCTGAAGAAGCGGGTTGCCGGGAACACGCCGTCAGAAACAGAAGCAGGACAATGATCAGGTGTTTTTGCATTTTATTGACCTCACATATAAAAGAATATCAACCCCAAAATACCACAGTATTCATGAATATCAAAGATTCAGAGGATCGTATGACAACGAAAAATCCTGCACATCCCGGAAGGCAGGAACAATAAAGTACTTCTCCATCGTCAAATAAGAAGGAAAGAAAAATCAGCACAAAGCATATGCGCAGGCATCTGCTTTTTTACTGCAGGCAGGCATAATGATAACGCTTACATAATTTAATATTCATGATTATTAGTGAAAACATATGAAAGAAAATGACAAATAATTGAAATAATAATTGAAAATCTTTTTCACCTAACTTACAATCAGAAATATATCTGGAGGGGAAAGAAATATGAACAGAATCAAAAAGATGGCTGTGCTGGCATTGTCCCTTGGCATGCTGACAGCCTGCAGCGGTTCAGGTTCCGGTTCTGCAACAGCGGCGCCGGCAGATGATGCGGAGAAAAAGACATCCGTGGTCATCGCCATCGATGCCGACCTGAATACGATGGATTACCAGTATGCAACTGACGGCAACTCGTTTATCATGCATACACTCTGCATCGCCGGTCTGACGGAACTTGACGCGGACGGCGTTGTCCAGCCTGACATGGCGGAAAGCTGGGATGTCTCTGATGACGGCCTGGAGTATACGTTCCACCTGAGAGACGGCGCCACTTGGTCCGATGGCACACCGGTTACGGCAGACGACTTCGTCTTTGCCTGGAGAAGACTGGTTGACCCGGCCCTGGCTTCCGAATACAACTTCCTGCTCGACACAGCCATGCACGTAGAAAATGCTGCTGATGTCATTACCGGTGCCCAGCCGCTCGAGGCTCTCGGCGTTGCTGCCCCGGATGAGAAGACATTCACTGTCAAGCTCTCCTCACCGTGCGGCTTCTTCCTTGGCCTGTGCGCGTTCCCGAGCACCTTCCCGCTGAATCAGGCATTCTTTGAGGCCCAGGGTGACAAGTATGCCCAGAGCATTGAAAACCAGCTCTACAATGGACCGTTTGTCATGTCTGACCGCAAGGATGGCAGCATCTATACATTCACAAAGAACCCGAATTACTGGAATGCGGATTCCATTGATATGGAAAGCATTTCCTTCCAGCTGATTCAGGATACACAGTCTGCCATGATGAGCTATGAAAACGGCACACTGGACGTTGTCAAGCTCGTCAGCGAACAGGTTGAAGCCTATGCTGACCAGGATGGCTACACATCCAACCTGCAGGGTTACCTGTGGTACATTTCACCGAACTACACACATGACTTCCTCAACAACGCTGACCTGCGTGAGGCAATCATGTTCGCGATTGACCGTGACACCATCTGCGACCTGGTTCTGAAAGACGGTTCCGTCGCAGCCCGCGGCATCATCCCGAGAGCCTTCGCAATCGGTCCGGACGGCAAGGATTACTGTGATACAACAGACGCCTTTGTCGGTTACGATCCGGAACGGGCAGCCGCAGCCTGGGCAAGAGCACAGGAAGCACTGGGTGATGAACTGACAGTTTCCCTGCTGTTTGAAGACAGCGAAGCATCCAAGGCAGTTGCCGAGAACCTGAAGTCCATGATCGAAGCAGCGTGCCCGGGTCTGACCATCAGCCTGGATCAGAAGCCGAAGAAGACACGTCTGGAACTGATGAGAAATCTGGATCCGTCCTTCGAGCTTGGTCTGACCAGATGGGGTCCTGACTACGCTGACCCGCAGACCTACATGGATCTGTTCAAGTCTGACGTTGCCGGTTACAACGGTTCCTTCAAGAATGACGACTACAACGAGATCATGAACCGGGCAGAAAACGGTGCTGATGCCGCAGATCCGGAGGCCAGATGGCAGGATATGAAGGATGCTGAAAAGCTCCTGATCGCGGATCTCTATGCAATGATCCCGGTCTACCAGAACGGCGGCGCCATGATGATCAACCCGGCTATCGATGGTATCGAATTCCATGCCGGTGCAGTCGACAACTACAGACACATTCACAACAAATAAGGATTTACAATGAACAGCCGCACATGCGGCTGTTCTTTTTCGTTGTCCGGCGGAAGGGTGAAAGTTGAAGAGAAAGATGCTGGAACGTATAATATACGCGTAGAAACAGGAGTAACAGGATGAAGAACCGTTTACCGGAAAAACTGACTGCGCTGAGAAAGAACTTCAAGTTCTCACAGGCGGATATTGCCCGTCAGATGAATGTGCCGGTCAATGAATATATGCATTGGGAAAACGGCAGTGCCGTCTGCCGGATCGATCAGCTGAAGCAGCTGGCAGATTTCTATCATGTCCCGATGGTGGAACTGCTGGACAACCGGAGAGAGGTGACCATGCCGGATCCGGAGATCATGTATGCCAGTGTCGAGATTCCCTTTGCCAAAAAGAACGATGAACAGAAAGCCCGGGATGAAAGCGTTGAGATCATGCCGGTCAGCGGGCTGCTGGAAGAGGCAGAAATAGATCTGATGCCGGTGGCCGGGGTGGTCAGTGAAGCCGCGCCGGAAGAAAAAACCCGCAAGGTAACAACCGGGACCATCGAGATGAACACCCTCGAGTTCGAATCGACGATTACCAACCGCATCGTGGATGATCGGCAGCCGGAAGCGGAACAGCCGTCATCGGAAGACGGGGGCGGAAAGAACCGGAACCTGCTGATCATACTGGCCTGCCTGCTGCTGGCAGCGGCCGGCATCTTCGGCATCATGAAAATGCGGAACAAAACACCGGCTGATCCGGAAGAAATCAATAAGCTGGGTTCTGTGAACCGGCTGGCTTTGGCTGATACCTGCTCGCTGTATATCGATGATGACGGCAGGCTGAATACGCTGGGCACAGTGCCGCCGCTGGATGATTATGACGGCGTGGTGCAGATTTCCGCCTTTGACGGCCATCTGCTGGGTCTTAAAAAGGACGGCACGGTTGTTACCAACAGCGGCCTGAAACTGGACGAATGGGAAGGGATCACCATGATCGCCGCCGGAAAGACACACGCGGCCGGGCTGAAGGAAGACGGCACCGTGGTCTGTGAAGGCTCCGAAGCGGGCTGTGATGTGGCGGACTGGACAGATGTGCAGGCCGTCTATGCCGGCCGGGATCTGACCATTGGCCTGGCCGGGGACGGCAGCCTGCTGATCAGCGGCAGCGTCAGTGCCGAAGAGCAGCTGAAAACCGTAAACAGCGCGGTGGACCTGGCCGTTAATGAAAGCCAGATTGCCGTGGTTACAAAGGACGGGCGGGTTACCTGCTATGCCATCGGCACCGGCAGTCCGTTTAATACGGCGGCCTGGACCGGGGTTGAAAAGGTGGCGCTCGGTTCTGATTTCGCGGTCGGGCTAAGCGGTGGGAAGGTGCTGACAGCCACAACCAACGAGGACCTGATCGAAGCCGTCAAGAACTGGAACGGCATCCGCATGCTGGCCGGCCGGGGCAGGACCCTCGTGGCCGTGAACGCGGCCGGGAAGGTCATCGGCTGCGGTGACAATACCTGGGCCGTCTATCCGGAGACAGAGGAAACGGCAGATCCGGAGAATGACAAGGAAGAGAAGCTGGCCGCGGTGCAGAACGTGAAGTTCAATGTGGCGACCGGCAACCTGAGCATCAGCTGGGACAAGGTGCCCAATGCGGACTTCTACGAGATTACCGTATCGACCAGCCCGGTAACGAAACTGAAATCGGCGAAGAACTCCACCAGCATATCCACCTCAAAACTGGAAGACGGAGCCGAATACAGCGTGACGATTACCGCCTGCTCCAACAATACGAAGAAATACCAGAACAGTGACGCAGTAAATGTGGTCTATACGTTTAACGCGGCTACCGAACAGCTGGAAGCGGTCAGCGGCCTGAGCGCCGACGCGACCGACGACGGCTGGCACCTGGAGTGGAATGCGGTCAAGAACGCAGCCTGGTACCGGGTCAGGGTCGGTGACATCGAAAAGAAAGCCGAAACCAATGAAATTGATATTGCCGGCAGTGAACTGACCGACGGCATGGCATACAACATCTCTGTCAGTGCGTGCCCGAAGGACGGCGACAAAAAGTATACGGAATCCGCGCCGTCGACAATGCAGAAGACATTTGCCTACAGGACTTATACCGTAACGGTGCATTTCACCGGGGCACAGTCGGATACGTTCACCCTGAACCTGCGCAAGGGAACCTATACCTACAAGGACCAGTTCACCGCGAAGGTGCAGGAGGGCAACCAGCTGGCTGCACCGGACGGTTCCTTTACAGTATCCAGTGATCTGGAGATCAACGGCGTGGCAGTGGAAGTGATTTCGACGCCGGAACCTACCCCTACACCAACCGCGACGCCAACCCCGACCGCAACGCCGGAAGTGACGGAAACCCCGGGCGAGACAACGGAGCCTGAACCCACGGCCGAGGGGGAAGGGCATGAATAAAGTCTGGTACTATACGCTGGATGGCTCGGAAAAGCCGGGCCCGTACAGTGACGATGAACTTGTGAGGCTGATCCAGCAGGATATCGTGACTGCTGACCACTACATCTGGATGGTGGACCTCGCTTCATGGATCCCGGTCAGGGAATCGATCTACGCGTTCTATCTCAGCGAAGATCCGTTCCACCCGGACGAACTGGCAGACGAACAGGAATAATCCCGGCATGACCGGGATTTTTTCTTTCCGCGGGCTGTGATTCTGCGTGTACGCAGGTCTGTTCCTTGAGCCGGATTACAGGAAAATGATAGAATAATCGCGAGGAGATTTTTCGTCATGAAGAAATTCTTGGTTTTCATGTTTGCCGCCCTGATGCTGGCCGGGTGCACAGCGTCTCCGGCCGGGACAACAGCTGCCCCGACAGCGGAACCGACGGCCGAAGCAGCCGCAGAGACAACAGTTCCGGAAGAAACTGCTGCAGGGGCCGAAGAAGAAACACAGATGATCGAAGCGGTGCTGGAAGAAGAACTGCCGCAGTCCCTGAATGTCATGATCCAGGACATGCCGGCGGTATTCACCAAAGATCTCAACTATACTTGTGAGGATAAACTCAAGGCCGGCGATGAAGTGATCCTGTATTATACAGGCTCCTTTGAGGAGGGCCGGCTGACAGTCATCAGGGCTGAAAAGAAATAAACCATGAGCAGTACGAAACCATCCGGAAACATGCAGATCATATCCGCGCTGCTGGCAGGCGCCGGGGCGGGCATTATCATGGCGGCAGTCATGCTTTTTCTCATGTCTGCGTACGGCTTTCATTTCCATATCATGTCCGCGGCAGCTGCGGGCATGGTGGCCGTGGCGCTGCCCTGGTGCATGGATGTGCTGGACCGGCGCGGGCTGAATCTGTATGTCTGCGAGGGTGCGGCGGTACTGGTATCGGCGGCTGTCTGCCTGCTTTATATCCATGCGGCGGCGAAGGACGCGGTGACTGCTGACCGCATGCTGAACATGGTGATCAGCCTGCACGGGGCATCCCTGCTGATCAATGGGGCCCGGCTGTTTTTCCGCCGGAGACGGGAGGGTGTATGACACTGCTGAGTCCCTGGGGTGAAAAACTGAATCGGGATCTGCCGCTGCCGGAATACCCGCGGATGCAGCTGCAGAGAAACAGCTATACCTGCCTGAACGGGGTCTGGGAGTGCCAGATCAATCACGGTGAAGAACCGGAACAGACGGCCTGGCAGCCGATAGTTGTACCGTTTGCCGTGGGCTGCGCGCTGAGCGAAGTGAACCATGAACTGCAGCCCGGGGAAGTTCTCTGGTACCGCACGTATTTCCGGTATGAACTGACCGGGGAACGGGTGATACTGAACTTCGAGGCAGTGGATCAGCACTGCACTGTCTGGCTCAATGGTCTGGAAGCAGGCAGCCATCATGGCGGCTATACACCGTTCTCGCTGGACGTTTCGCCGTATATCAAGGTGCACAACGAGCTGCTGGTACAGGTCACGGATGACAGCAACCTCGGCAGCTATGCCTTCGGCAAGCAGCGCCTGGATCACAGCGGCATGTGGTATACCCCCACGGCCGGCATCTGGCAGACTGTCTGGCTGGAGAACCTGCCGGAACATGCCGTGCAGGATATCAAGATTACCCCGGATTATGACAACGCGCAGGTCTTCCTGCGGCTGGCCGGTGACTTCAGCCAGGCTGTTGTCACGGTTTTCGCTGACCGGAAACTGGTGCACAGGGGCATTACGGGAAGTCACGACTATACCATCCCGCTGCCGGACTTCCGTCCCTGGAGCCCGGATGACCCGTTCCTGTATGACCTGTATATTGAAACGGAAGACGATACGGTCAAGAGTTATTTCGGCATGCGCAAATTCGGCCGGCGGCGTGACAGCAGCGGCCTGCTGCGGTTTGCGCTGAATGACCGGCCGCTGTTTCTGAGCGGGCTGCTGGATCAGGGCTACAGCGTGGACGGGCTGCTGACCTATCCGTCGGAAGACGCGATGGTTTACGAGATCCGGCAGGTGAAAAACCTCGGCTTCAACATGCTCAGGAAGCACGTCAAGCAGGAATGCCGGCGCTGGTATTATCTGTGCGATGTATACGGCCTGCTGGTCATGCAGGATATGCCCAACGGCGGCTGGCCATACGACTTCAAGGCGATCGGGGTCCTGCCGACCATCGGCTTCCGGAAGATGAGCGATGACAACAACGAAAAACTCGGGCGGACCGACGCGGAAGGCAAAGAGATCTACTACCGGGAACTCATGGCCATGCTGGACAGCCTGTACAACGCGGTCTGTATTTTTGCCTGGGTGCCGTTCAATGAGGGCTGGGGGCAGTTTGACAGTGAGAAGGTGACGGATTATATACGGGAATATGATTCGACCAGGCTGATCGACAGTGCCAGCGGCTGGCATGACCAGGGAGCCGGGGATTTCGATTCCCGCCACTGTTACTTCCGGCCGTTCCGGGCTCCGAAACCGGAAGAACGGCTGATGTTCCTGAGCGAATTCGGCGGCTATTCCTACCTGGAGCAGGGCCACAGTGAACCGGGTTCGGTTTACGGATACAAGAAGTTCTCAGACCGCCTGCAGTGGAATGAAGCCGTACTGGAAGCGTTCCGGCGGGATGTGCTGAAGAATATACCGAAAGGCCTGGCCGGCTGTATCTTTACCCAGATATCGGATGTGGAAGATGAAATCAACGGCCTGTTTACGGCAGACCGGCGGGTATTGAAAATCGACGGCAGGAAAATGCGGAGAATCAACGAGAAATGCATACGGAGTGTGAAATAAATGGCTGAAGAAATTGTAATCGCGGAAGCACTGAACGGACAGGTGCGGATCCACGCGGCAGATACAACCGAACTGATCCGGACAGCCCGGGAGAAACATGACCTGTGGCCGACGAGCTGTGCGGCGCTGGGCCGGGTTTTGACTGTAGACGCGCTGATGGCCAGTGACCTGAAAAACGCGGATGAACATGTCACGGTAACGATCAACGGACACGGACCGGCCGGCACGATTGTCGCCCAGGGCAGCGGGCGCGGCGGGGTCCGGGGTTTTATCGGCAACCCCCGGCTCAATATGACCAACCCGGAAACCCATAAACTGGATGTCGGCAAGGCAGTCGGCCGTGACGGTACCCTGACTGTTACCCGAGACATGGGCCTGAAGGAACCCTTCACCGGGGTTGTGCAGCTGCAGAGCGGGGAAATCGGTGAGGATTTCGCGGTCTATTTTGCCTACAGTGAACAGACCCCTTCGGTTGTGGCTGTGGGTGTATATGTCAATCCGGATGCTACAGTGGAAGTGGCCGGCGGCATGATTATCCAACTTATGCCGGACGCGGTGGAAGACACGATCCGCTATGTTGAACTTGTCAGCCAGACCATGCGGCCGATGACGGATTACCTGCGGGCCGGCAGAACCCCGGAGCAGATCATCATGGAACTCTTCCCGGACGCCGCGGTTCTCGAGCATAAGGACACATACTGGTACTGCGACTGTTCCCGGGAGCACTTCCTGCGGGCACTGTCGCTGGTGGACCCGCATGATATCCGGGAGATGATCAATGAAGATCACGGCGCGGAAGTTGTCTGCCAGTACTGCGGGAAGAAATATCAGTTCAGTGAGGAAGATCTGAAGACTGCCCTGGAGAAACGCAAAAATGTGGAAGATCGGCAGCGTATCGATTCATAACCGGCTTGCGGCAGCCCCGCTGGCCGGCATATCCAATCCTGTATACAGGTCCCTCTGCCATGCGTACGGGGCAGGCCTGGTCGTCTCGGAGATGATCTCCGACAAGGCCCTGCACTACGAAAGCAGAAGGACTTTTGACATGTGCCGGACGGTTCCCGATGAACACCCGGTCGCCCTGCAGCTGTTCGGGCACGATCCCGATACCATGGCGGAAGCGGCAGAGTACCTGAGCACGCACACGGACTGTGACATCATTGACATCAACATGGGCTGCCCGGTCACCAAAGTCCTCAAGGCCCATGCCGGCAGCTGGCTGCTGAACCATCCGGAAGACGCGGAGGAAATCGTGCGGGCGGTAAAGAGTCATACCGACCGGCCGGTGACCGTCAAGATCCGGGCCGGCTGGGACAGCCGGCACATCAACTGCGCGGAGTTCGCGCGGCGCATGGAAGCGGCCGGGGCAGACGCAATCACGATTCATGGCCGCACCAAAACGCAGATGTATGAAGGTATGAGTGATAATACATATATCCGTATGGTCAGGGAAGCGGTCAGTATTCCGGTCATCGGCAACGGTGATATCCGGACGGTGGCAGACGCGGAACGGATGTTCGCCGAAACCGGCTGTGACGCGGTTATGGTCGGCCGGGGCCTGCTGGGCAGACCGTTCTTTATGCAGGAACTGGACTGTCATTTCCGCGGGCTTCCCTATACCCCGCCGACTGAACTGGAACGGCTCGACCTGTGCCTGGACTACGCGATCCGGCTGTGTGCGCAGGAAGGGGAGTATACCGGCATGCGCATGATGCGTGGCATGGGCGGATGGTATCTGGCCGGCATGAAAAACTCGGCCCGTTACCGCGGCCGCATCGCTTCTGTCAGCACGCTGGCGGAACTGAGCGGGATTCTGGATGAATACAGGGAAGAAATCAGACAGCAGTATGAGAATTCATAGGATA
>JAEEHG010000001.1 GCA_016280695.1 Solobacterium sp.
CAATCCCAGCAAGTCCTGGCAGAATCTGTTCTTTCTGACAAAGCGCGCTTTCCGCCGGGCGGATTATGTGGTTTTTCAGTCGGAAGCTGTAAGGAATCTGTTTGCGGAATCAGTACGCCGCAAAAGCTGCATCCTGAAAAACCCGGTCCTGATCCCGGGACCGGCGGAACAGCAGAGAACAAGGAAAATCGTCACCCTGGGCAGGCTGACCGCGCAGAAGAACCACGCCCTGCTGATCAGGAGTTTTGCCCGTTTCCGGCAGTCGCATCCCGGTTATGAGCTGTACATCTACGGTGATGGGGAACTGAAAGCACCGCTCCGGCAGCTGATCGATTCCCTCGGATTGTCTTCGTGTGTCTTCCTGGAAAGGAATGACCCGCAGGTGCATGATCAAATCCGTGATGCGGAGATGTTTGTGCTGTCCAGTGATTATGAAGGCCTTTCGAATGCCCTGCTGGAATGCATGGCCATGGGCATTGCCTGTGTTTCAACTGCCTGCGAGGGATCCGTTGATGTGATCCGGTCCGGTGAAAACGGCCTGCTGGTGCCCCTGCATGATGAAGCGGCCCTGGCCGCGGCCATGGGCAGCCTTGCGGATGAACCGGAGCTGCGCAGACGGCTGGAAAACCGGGCATATGAAGATATGAAAGCATACGATAAGGCCATTGTGACAAAAGACTGGGAAATGGTGATTCGGAAGGGGATTGCAAAGAGATGAACAGACTGTCCTATGATGATCTGGCATGGACGCCGGCATGGCTGCAGCCTGACAGATATACAGAAGAAAACGGCCTGCAGATACAGCTGAACACACAACAGGTTCCGGCGGGTGAAGTCTCTGTTGACAGGGAGCGGCGCCGTGCTGTTGTCAGCATGCCCCCCGGCCGAGGAAAGGTTTCCGATGCCGGATATGATCAGGCGGCCTGCCTGGCTGCGGCTGTCCCGGCATGCGGACATCTGGCTTTCCGGGCTGCGGTTCGTATTCTCCGTTATCCTGATCCTGAGGAACAGAACGGCCAGGAAGCCCTGGGACTGTTCTTCCGGGATACATTGGCAGCGGACCCGCTGAACGGGTATCCGTATGCCAACATGGCGGCTGCCGGTGTCTGGCGTGGAAAACCCGGGGTTTTCGGCCGGGAGGGGATTATGCCGGGAGATATTGAACATGTCCGC
The DNA here is from genome assembly GCA_016280695.1 of Solobacterium sp. Classification (GTDB taxonomy): domain Bacteria; phylum Bacillota_I; class Bacilli_A; order Erysipelotrichales; family Erysipelotrichaceae; genus Bulleidia. The sequence goes on from JAEEHG010000001.1 coordinate 1,174, forward strand.
TCCCTGGCATATGCCGAAGCATCTGCGGATGCTCAGCCCCTGACCGGGAAAAACCTGGCTGTATCGCTGGAAATGAACGGACCCTTCCTGGACTTCAGGATTACAGCGGAGGATGGCAGTACATTGCTCAGCCGCCGCGCTGAGGTTGACGCGGATATCTTTTCCGCCAGGGACAAAAAGAATATATATCTGGGGTTTCTGGCCGCACGGGGATGCGCGCTGCAGGTTGACCTGGATACGGTAGCGGTGGAATACGATGAAAAGCCGGATGTGAAGACGGCTATCCTGCATGCGGCCCCGTCCGGAAATCGGTCCGGGGACGGGACAGAAGCCTTCCCGCTGGATCTGCAGAGTGCCGTTGACCGGTGCCGTTCCGGGGACAGGATTGTTGCGCACGCCGGGCGGTACATCATGCGGGAGGATCTGGTCATTCCCGCCGGCAGCGGAAAAACAGGCATGTACAGAACCCTGGCGGCCGATGGCAGCGGCCCGGTGATCCTGGATTTCTGCGGCGGGGAACACGGCTTCCGTATTGAGGGAGACCGCTGGGAGATCAGCGGTATCACGGTGACCGGGGGCCGGGGTTTCATGATTCAGGGAAGCCATAACCGGATCCTTAACTGTCGGGCGGCTGCCAACCGGGAAACAGGCTTCCTGATCAGGCACCCTTCAATCAGCAGCCCGAAGGAACAGTGGCCCTCATACAATGAGCTTTCAGACTGTGTTTCCTGCTTGAATGAAGACAGATCACAGCAGCATGCGGACGGCTTTGCCTGCAAGATCGCCGCGGGGGAAGGAAACCGGCTGATCCGCTGCACGGCCTGGCTGAATTCGGACGATGGTTTTGACCTGTTTTCCAAGAACAGGGAAATCGGTTCTGTCCGGCTTGAGGAATGCCGCAGTTACCTGAACGGATATGTTCTGAAGGAGGGAAAACCTGCCGCTTCGAGAGGGAACGGCAATGGTTTTAAACTGGGCGGCAGCGGCCTTGCGGCTGATCATGAGGCGGAGGCGTGCACAGCAGCCGGCAACCGGGGCTTCGGCTTTACGAGCAATTCCAATCCGCATATGCGGCTGACGGCCTGCCATGCCGAAAACAACAGCCGGAACTATGTGTATTACTATACCGGCCCGCAGGCGCAGGCGCTCCGTGTACAGGAAAACTGCACCGAGCGCAGTGATCCGGACTTTGACCCGGCTGCCTTTGCCCGGGATCATATCGTATTTGCAGAAGCGGATCCGCACCTGCCGGTCTGGCAGGAATATTCTTCTGCCCATCTGGAAAGGGCAGTGCGCGCGCTGCGGGAGCATGGCGTGGACAGCTGTTCTGAGCAGGCTCTGAGAAACATGGCAGAGCCCGTTGTCTCACTTCTCGAAACACTTGATGATGACCGGCCGCGCATATTGATCATGTGCTCTTCGCTGTACGGGGGCGGGGCGGAACGGGTTGCCTGCCGTCTGGCGTGCGGCCTGTCTGAACACTGCCGGGTCATCATGTTGTACTACCTGGATAAAGGACAGACGTATCCGCTTGTGCCGGCCGTAAATATCCTGCGGCTTCCGCGCTTTCCGGGCAACTATGAAGAAGCCGGCCGGCGCATGACAGCCTTTACCGGCTGGCTGAAGGAGATTCTCGGTATCAGGGTATCAATATCCTTCATGTTCATGATGAACAAATTGAACTCCCGTTCTGCCGGCAAAGCCGCGGCAATCTGTTCCGAACGGAATAATCCGGCAAAAAGAGACCCGCTCCGTCTAGCCGAGATAGCCGGCTTCTATGAAGCTGCCGACCATGTCGTATTCCAGACGGAGACCGTGCGGAGCCTGTTTTCCGAAAAGGTCAGGGCGCACAGCAGCGTGATCCTCAATCCGGTCAGTGTCACCTGTGAACGTATCGGCGGCAGCCGCCGGATCGTCAATATAGGCCGGCTGATCCCGCAGAAGAACCAGGCGCTGCTGATCAGGGCTTTTGCCTTGTTCCACGCTGATCATCCGGAATATACATTATCCATTTACGGCGAAGGGGAGCTGGCGGAGGAACTGGCAAAGCTGGCGGAGGAGCTGGGCGTGGATGACTGCGTTCATTTTCACGGCCAGGTGCAGGATGTCCATGCCGCGGCGGCAGATGCGGAGATGTTTGTCCTGTCAAGTGATTATGAAGGCCTGTCCAACGCGCTGCTGGAATGCATGATGATGGGATTTCCCTGCATATCCACCAGGTGCGAAGGCTCCGTTGATGTCATACAGACAAACAGGAACGGCATCCTGGTCGACATCGGGGATGAGGAACAGCTGCGCGAGGCGATGGCCTTGCTGGCGGATGATGCCGGCCTGCGCGAAGAGATCGGGCGACAGGCGAAACTGACTTCGCAGCAGTTCCGGACAGAAACCGTCCTCAGGCAGTGGGAACGGCTGATTGCCCGGCTGGCCGCTTCCGTCTGACACCCGCTGCCGCATGCAAAGATATCAATCATCTCCCGGCATATATCAGAAGGGGCATTGACAGCAGGTATCTGTTATTTCCGCGGGTTTTGTTATACAATGACAAATGTATATACAAAGGCAGGTAGAAACAATGAGACATACAGGACAGATTGACAGCCCGTTTCTGAAGGAACAGCTTTCCGCTCTGGCAAGAGAAAAGGGCGGTTATGATGTTGCCCGCTTTTCCGCAAAGGAAATCGAAGAACTGATCAACAGACAGCCGGATCCGGATGTGGAATGGGTCATCCATTGCAAAGACTGTGTCAGAAGAGACAGTGACAATGTGTGCTGCTGGTGGAATATTCATATCCGTGACATCAAGAATTACTGCATGTACGGAAAAGATCACGGCGATCCGAACGTAAAATAATGACCCGGCGAGGGTCATTTTTCATGTGATGACAGAGCAGGCGATGCCTGTTTTCTTTTGCCGTGCTCAGCCGCGGAGACTCTCGCTGCGGATCAGGGCTTCCCGTATGGTGCCGTTCATCAGCTGGCCGATATGCCGGATGACTTTTTCCGCGTCATCGGTCATGCCGTTTTCGAGCCATTGTTCCACCAGTTCCGTAAGGGCACACTGATAGAACAGGGTCAGCAGTTCAACATCAGCCGGCTGCGGTTTCAGGCCCTGTCCGACTGACAGGATATACTGCCGCATGATGATGCCGGTGCTTTCAAACAGGTAGCCGTGAAGAAGATTCTGCTGGCTGGAATGATAAAGGTTGCCGATGGCCTCCGGGTTCTGAAGTATAACCTGAAGGGAATATAAAAACCAGTCTTCCCAGGCATGGGAATCGCTGCAGTAATCGACGGTTTTTTTAAGTTCACTGTTCAGAATATCCCTGAGCAGGTCATAGATGTCCTGATAGTAATAATAGAAAGTATTCCGATTAATCCGGCAGTTCTGGACAATGGAAGATACTGTGATTTTGTTAAGAGGTTTATGGCTGAGCTGATTCAGGAATTCGTCCTGAATGGCTTTTCGTGTGTATTGGTTCGCCATAGGAACAGTCCTCCTTATTCATTATACGTTATTAGATTTGAGCTCTTTCATAAGGTTTCATATGCCTGCCATAAATTATTTTTTGCTCTGAGGCGAAGAAAAACAGAAGATTTTATATATCCTGCAACATGCGCAGACGCAAAAGACGGGATATTTTTCTGATGAAAAGCGAATACAATAAAAGAAATGGAGGATCAGCAAATATGGATAAAAACACCTATGCCGGCTATATTGAAGAGAACCGGAAAATCTTTACGGATGTTTCGGATCAGATCTGGGAATATGCCGAGCTTTCGGTCAAGGAACATCGGTCTGCGGCCCTGTATGTAAAGGTGCTGAAAGACCTGGGCTTTACCGTGACCGCCCCGTTTGACAATATTGAAACAGCCTTTATCGGAACATTCGGCAGCGGCCGCCCGGTGATCGGCATCCTGGCAGAATACGATGCCCTGTCGGGCCTGTCGCAGAAGGGCGGCTCGGCAGTCCGTGAGGAGTTGGTGAAGAACGGCAGCGGGCACGGCTGCGGCCACAACATGCTGGGGGCCGGGTCATTGGCGGCGGCGTACGGCATCAAGCGCTATCTGGAAGACCATCCGGGCCAGGGCACGGTGATATTCTACGGCTGTCCGGGTGAGGAAGGCGGTGCCGCGAAGGCATTCTTTGCGCGGGACCAGGTGTTCCGCGGTACGGATGTCTGCCTGACCTGGCATCCGGGCACCGAGAATGAGGTTGTCAGCGGGACCTGCAATTCCTGCATTCAGACCGAATACTGGTTCAAGGGTATTGCCAGTCATGCGGCCGGGGCGCCGGAGCGGGGCCGTTCAGCCCTGGATGCGGTGCAGCTGATGAACATGGGCGTGGAATTCATGCGGGAACATATCCCTGACAATGACCGGATCCACTACGCGATCACGGATACCGGCGGACCTTCGCCGAATGTTGTGCAGCCCCATGCCCGGGTACTGTACATGGTGCGTTCCACCTGGGTGAAGAATGCGCTGAAACTGCAGGAACGGCTGGATAAGATTGCCGTGGCAGCGTCCATGATGACCGAGACGGAGCTGACCAGGGTATTCATTGACGGCTGCTCGAATACGGTACCGAACAAAGTCCTTGAGGAACTCCTGTATGATAACTTCAAGGCTGTGCCGCTGCCGGAATATACCGAAGAGGAATGGGCTTACGCAAGGGATCTGTACGCTTCCATCGAGATGAAGAGCGACAGCCTGCCGGGCATCAATGAAGCGTCTTCGCCGGAGACGATTGCCTATGTGCGGGAGCATTCCGCAAACGGCACGAGGGTCATCAATGACTTCCTGGTGCCGTATGAACACAATGAACTGCAGAGCAAGGGCTCAACCGATGTCGGGGATGTCAGCTGGTGCGTGCCGACGGCGCAGATCCACACCGCCTGCTTTGTCGCAAGAAGCCCGGGCCACAGCTGGCAGAACGTCTCCTGCGGGCGGACGGAAATCGGCCACAAGGGGCTGATCCTGGCCGGCAAGGTGCTGTGCGGGGCGGCCATTGACCTGTATGAACATCCGGAGCTGATCGAAGCTGCGAAGAGCGAGCATGCCGAACGGGTAAAGGACGGGTTCCTGAGCCCGGTGCCGGCAGATGCGGTGCTGCGGCCGCTGGAAGATTGACGGGACAAATTCATGAAAGGATGCGGAAATGCGTCCTTTCTTTTATCCGGATTCATAGTACAATACTGTTTGTATCGTCTAACATTGTTAGGCACATGGAGATATAAACATGAATCTGAACGAACTGAAAGAAGGACAGTCAGCGGTTGTAAAGACAGTCGGCGGCACCGGGGCCCTGCGCCAGCACTTCCTGGACATGGGCCTGATTCCCGGCACAACGGTCGCCCTGGTGAAGTACGCGCCAATGGGTGATCCAATGGAAATCCGGCTGCGCGGATATGAACTGACGCTGCGGCTGGATGATGCCAGAAAAATTGAAATCAGCATGGATATGGCGGAAGCGGAAGAAAACGACCTGAACCGGAAAAAGGCCGGACATACGCATCCGGGCTTTGGGGAAGGCGGAAAGTTCCATTCCCGCCGCGACGAGCACCCGCTGCCGGAGGGGGAGAAACTGACCTTTGCCCTGGCCGGCAACCAGAACTCGGGCAAGACAACCCTGTTCAACCAGCTGACAGGTTCCTCCCAGCATGTAGGGAATTTCCCCGGCGTGACGGTGGACCGCAAGAGCGGGGTCATCCGGGGTTATCCGGAAACGGAAGTGACCGATCTGCCGGGCATCTACTCGATGTCCCCGTACAGCAGCGAGGAAATCGTTTCCCGCCAGTTTATCCTGGATGAAAAACCGAAAGGCATCATCAATATCGTTGACGCGACAAATATCGAGCGCAACCTGTACCTGACCCTGCAGCTTCTGGAACTGCAGGTGCCGATGGTTGTGGCGCTGAATATGATGGACGAGGTGCAGAACAACGGCGGCTCGGTGCGCATCAATGAGATGGAGGAAATGCTCGGGGTGCCGGTGGTACCGATCGCGGCCATCAAGAACCAGGGTGTAGATGAACTGATCGAACACGCGGTGCATGTGGCGAAGTACCAGGAATGTCCCCTGGAACAGGACTTCTGTGAAGCAGAAGACCATAACGGGGCCGTCCACAGGTGCCTGCACGGGGTCATGAGCCTGATTGAGGATCATGCGGTCAAGGCGGGGATCCCGCTGCGGTTTGCGGCCGGCAAACTCATCGAAGGGGATGACATGGTTCTGGAACAGCTGCAGCTGGATGCCAATGAAAAGGAAATGCTGGACCACATTGTCCTGCAGATGGAAAAGGAGCGGGGCCTGGATCATGCGGCAGCCATTGCCGAGATGCGCTTCGACTTCATACGCCGGGTAGTTGACCAGACCGTTGTCAAGCCGCACACAAGTGTGGAGCGGAACCGTTCGGAAGCACTCGACCGTTTCCTGACCGGCCGGTATACAGCCATTCCCGCGTTTATCCTGATCATGGGCGCGATCTTCTGGCTGACCTTCAATACAATCGGCGCATGGCTGCAGGATCTGCTGGCAGCCGGCATTGATCATCTGACCGCTGCCTGCGCGGCGGCGATGGAGGCGGCCGGCATCAACGCAATGATTCAGTCACTGGTCATTGACGGCATCTTCAACGGGGTCGGCAGTGTGCTCAGCTTCCTGCCGATCATCGTCACCCTGTTCTTCTTCCTGTCCCTGCTGGAAGACACCGGGTATATGGCCCGGATTGCCTTCGTGATGGACAAGCTGCTGCGGAAAATCGGTCTGTCCGGCCGGAGTATTGTGCCGATGCTGATCGGTTTCGGCTGCACGGTGCCGGCGGTCATGGCCAGCCGTACACTGCCTTCGGAACGGGACCGGCGGATGACGATCCTGCTGGCGCCGTTTATGAGCTGTTCAGCGAAACTGCCGATCTATGCGTTCTTTACTGCGGCGTTCTTCCCCCGCCATGGGGCGCTGATCATGGTCGGCCTGTATGTGCTCGGCATCATCGTCGGGATTCTGACAGCCCTGCTGTCCAAGCAGTTTGTTTTCCGTGGGGAAGCAGTGCCGTTTGTCATGGAACTGCCGAATTACCGTCTGCCGAGTGCCCGCAACGTCGGCCAGCTGCTGTGGGAGAAGGCAAAGGATTTCCTGACCAGGGCGTTCACGATTATCTTTGTGGCTACAGTTGTCATCTGGTTCCTGCAGAACCTGGACCCGCACCTGACCATGGTGCAGGACAGCCACGACAGCATCCTGGCGCTGCTGGCCGGGTTTATTGCCCCGGTGCTGAAGCCGCTGGGCCTGGGTGACTGGCGGATCTCCACGGCGCTGCTGACCGGCTTCATGGCCAAGGAAAGCGTTGTATCGACCCTCAATATCCTGTTCGGCAGTGAAGCCGCCATGGCGCAGGTACTCACCCCGCTGGCGGTTGCGGTGCTGCTGGTCTTCTGTCTGCTGTATACACCATGTGTGGCGGCAGTGGCCTCGGTACGGCGGGAACTGGGCGGCCGCTGGGCAGCGTTCATGGTGGTGTTCCAGTGTGTCATCGCCTGGCTCTGCGCATTTATCACGCGGTTTATCCTGATCCTGCTGGGTCTTTGATCCGTAACGGTCGATTATATTGCAGAAGTGAGAATCCGGCTCCGGCCGGATTTTCTGTTACAATAGGTGAGGTATATTAGACAGGAGCAGAGAATGGAAACGATAAGAATGTGCTGTGCCGTAATCCGCTGGAATGACCGTATCTTTGTCTCGCAGCGGGGCTACGGTGATCTGGACGAAGGCTGGGAATTCCCGGGGGTGATTTTCGAAGAGGGCGAATATGGGCCTTCCCGTCTGGTGGAAGCCATCGTCGAGGAATTTGATACCATGGTAGAGGTCCAGGATAAACTCTGTACGGTGGAATATGATTACCAGGATCAGCATGTGATCATGGACGCATACTGGTGCAGGGTGAAAAAGGGTTATCTGGAAGGGGCTGACTCCGATATCATGCACTGGCTGATGCCGCTGGAGTTGGACTATGTCACCTGGCTTCCGGCTGACCGGCAGATTGTGGACCGGATCCAGGCAGCATTTGCGGCCTGAGCATTGCCTGAAACAAAATAAAACTGTTCCCGTGCGGCGGGAACAGTTTTTTTTATGGCGGGTAATCCGTCAGATGTTGGCGAACTTGTCGGCATCGACCGGGGTGGTCAGGGTTTCCGGCATGCTCAGCAGCAGCGGGATCCGGATGACCAGTTCACAGACGATGTAGATGATGAAGACCCACTTGCCGCCGACGTTGTCATAGATCAGTCCGCTCATGGCAGCCATTGCGGCACTGAACAGCTGGGTGAACATGGCAGTGGCACCAAGCCAGCGGCCCATGATGCGGTGCGGCACAAGTTCGTGCGCGATGGAACCGGCGACGGTGGCACCGATTTCCTGGAAGCCCTGCAGCATGCCGACGATCAGCAGCAGCGATACCCGCTTGGTTGTGATCAGGATGCCCAGCCCAGCCATGTAGAGCACGATGGTCAGCAGCAGCACCGGCTTGCGGCCGTACTTGTCACTGATAATACCGAAGACATATCCGCAGAGCACCGAAGTCAGGGCGGTCGCCGTCACCATGGCAGCCAGTGTACCGGCATCAGCGGACTTGACTTCCGCGGCGAAGACCTGGACATATGGTGTGACCATGGCCAGCGGCATACCGCCGACCGCGGAGATCAGCAGCCATTTGCGGCAGTTCTTGTCTGCCTTGAGGATGGCGACGCCGTCAGCGAAGACATTGGACTTGGCCTTGCTGGTGCCCCAGCTCTTGAACGAGAGCCGGAAGACGACGATCAGCAGGGAAACAAGCGTGCAGGCCAGGGCGATATAGAACAGCGGCCTGACGGTATTCGGATCGGTCGGAGCCCCGGTCACATGCATCAGATTGACCAGGATCCAGCCGGACATCATCGGGCCGATCATGCCGAGGACACCGGCCGCGAGCGACTCGCATACCAGCATGCCCTTGGCCCGGTCGCAGTTGGCCAGGCAGTTGCCGCAGATGGTCGAGCAGCTCTGCCCGCCGAGACGCTGGCCCATGGCGTGCAGGAAGACGCCCAGTGCCGCGACCTGCCAGATCCGGGCTTCGGCCAGGGCCAGATAGCCGCCGGCCAGGACCAGGATGCCGAAGATATAGACTTTCTTGGGTCCGTTGCGGTCAATGATGGAACCGATCAGCGGTGCCAGCAGGCCGCCCATGACCATGCCGAGGCTGTTGACATACCCGAACTGTGTCTTGGTGGCCCCCAGCATGATAACGTAAAGTGTCAGATACGGCAGGATCATCTTGTAGCCCAGACGTTCCAGAGAAGTCCGGATAACGGTGACCCGCCAGTCCTGCATCTGGGCTTTCCAGAATGCCGGAATATTGAAGACGGAATTTGAATTGGATGCGGACATGATTACCCCCTATTAATAAAGAACGTTATAATCTTACCACCAAACAGGGTATATGCCTAATGAAAAAACGATGTCATAGGATATAATGAACCAGGATAGGGGGACAGTGTGATGGATTACGTATTCCGCACCATGGCAGATGTGGAACAGGCAGTGGAAGAACTGGGCTTCCTGCCGTTTTTTGCCAATGAAATAGCCGGTTTTTCCATTGAGGAACATACCCCGCGGGAGCTCTGGTTCTCGGACCAGCCGGGCCCATGGGAGTGGAAAGGACCGGTCATCAGTGAACTCAGGTGTGCCTACGGGAAATTCTTTCACAATAAGGCGGTATTCATCAGCCGGAAGTGGTTCTGTGATTTTGCCAACATGCGCCGGGACGGCTATGACTATGATGCCCGGGTGGATGAAGGCCTCTCCGGCAGTGAAGAGTATCTGTACAATATCATCGCTGCCCGGCCCTCGGTTCTCTCCAAGGAAGCCAAGGCAATCGGCGGTTATGTCAAGCCGCGGGAAAACGGGAAAGACCAGTGGATTCCCCGCAAGGGTTTTGATACTCAGATTACAAAGCTGCAGATGAAGTGCTATGTGATCACCACGAACTTCGAGTATGAAACCGACAGCCAGGGTAATACGTACGGCTGGGGGATCGCCCGCTATGCCACGCCGGAGAAGTACCTGGGCCGTTACTTCACGAACAATGTATACAAGCGGAAGCCCAAGGAATCGCGGGAGCGGGTCATCCGGCATCTGATGAAGGTGACCGGGGCAAAACGCAATGAAATCGAATACCTGATCAGGGGATGAAAAAAGCACTGCCGTACGGCAGTGCTTTTTGTGTCAACAGGTTCAGTCAGCCTTGAATTCGTCCAGGTGCATGACGACATTGGACCACATGTTGACCCGCTCGAACATCGAATCAACAACCGCGTATTCACGGTCAGTGTGGTTCCATTCACCGCGGACACCGCAGCTGCACAGGACCGGCACACCGGATTCAGCCATGCCGGACGCATCGGAACCGCCGCCCAGGAAGACATGGCCGACTTCGTGGAAGCCCTCAGCCTTGCAGACATCGTTGACGAAGCTCCAGAGAGCCATGTTCTTGTCACTGGCCTCGAAGCCGCCGGCCGGGTCAGACAGGGTGTATTCGATGGAGCAGCCGTCAATTTCGGTCTTGCTGAAGAGTTCCTTCAGTTCGCTGCGGACCCGCTCGATTTCAGCCTTGGTCTTAAAACGGCCGCTGAAGGTCAGGGTGCATTCATCCGGGATGGAGTTCGGCATCCGGCCGCCGGCGATAATAGCCGGGTTCATGTGGGTGCCCAGTTCCATGTTGTTCATGTTCTGGATGGCAATGACCTTGTAGGCTGCTTCAACGATGGCGTTGCGGCCGGCTTCATAGTTGTTGCCGGAGTGCGCGCTGATGCCGTGGAAGACTGCCTTGCCGCTGAAGATGTACTTGCGGCCGACGCAGAGTCTCCAGTCAACCGGGGATGTTTCCATGTTGAAGCCGGCAACGCAGCCGCTGGTCCATTCCGTGATGAGCTTGGAAACCGGGCCGTGGTCGGTGCCGCCTTCTTCATCGGAGCACCAGCAGACACGGATCGGGCGGTCATTGTAGCCGATGGATTCCAGCGCCTTGATGGTCCAGAGAGCTATGACGATGCCGCCCTTCATGTCCAGGACGCCCGGGCCGGGGGCCTTGCCGTCCTCATCGATCCGGAACGGGTTGTCGCCGTAGGTGCCCTTATTGAAAACCGTATCGAAGTGACCGGCAAAGATGACCGGGACACCCGGACGGTCCTCACCGATGGTACCGCAGACCAGCGGCGGGTAATTATCAGCTGTGGAAATGATTTCGCATTTGACACCGGCTTCGGTGAACTTTGCCTTCAGCCACTCGGCTTCCGGGTAAAGATACTGCGGTTCCCTCAGGCTTCCTTCGAGGTTAACCAGGTCGCGCCAGTCGTTGATAATGTCGTCCTGATGCGCTTTGACAAATTCGGCAATTCTCTGATCCATAGTTTTTTTCTCCTTTACTCAGTTATAAATCTGTCTGTTCAGATTTGTTTCTCAATATTCGTCACAGTATTTTCCGTCGGCGAATTTCTGAATGTTCAGGACAACGGCACAGAACAGCTTGGCCCGGTCATACAGGGATTCGACTTCGGCATATTCCTTGCTGGTGTGGTTGAACTGGCCTCTCACGCCGGTTGAGCAGACGGTCGGAACACCGGCAATGGTAATGTAGGACGCGTCGGAGCCGCCGCCCAGGAAAATCTGGCCCATGTCACCGAGGCCGTGATCTCTGGAAACAGCCGCAACGAAGTCAGCCAACCGCAGGCCTTCCGGGGTCGTGGCAAACGGTGCCATGAATTCCTTGTAAGTCAAAGCACAGGTTGTGCCTTCGATAAACGGGACGGCGCAGATCTTCTTCATCTCCTCGACAACCCGGTCCCTTTCTTCAAGACGGGTATAGCGGACGTCAACCTGCAGGTGGCAGTTTTCCGGAATGCCGTTGGGCACGGTGCCGCCGGAAATGACATCCGGGGAAATGGTGGTGCCGAGTTCGACATTGGTGAGGGCAGCCAGTTCAATGGCTTTATGTGCCATTTCCAGGACCGCGTTGCGGCCGCTCTGGAAGTCGTTGCCGGCATGCGCGCCGACCCCGGTGACCTCAAGATCAGCCTGGCCGCCGCCCTTGCGGCCGATGCACAGATCATTGTTGACCCGGCCGGTTTCCATGTTGAAGCAGCACAGAGCACCCTTGGCGTATTCCATGAGCAGATCAGGTGTGTTGCCGCCCTCATGGCCCTTGTCTTCATCACCGGCCCACAGGAACTTGATCGGCCTTTCATTCCAGCCGATGGACTGCAGGGCCTTTGTGACCCAGATGGCAATGACAATACCGCCCTTCATGTCCAGGGCACCCAGGCCATAAGCCTTGCCTTCGCTGTCGACACGGAAGTGCGGCGTACCGTCAAACTCATCCGGATCGCCCGGCTTTGCGTCTTTGACCGGGGAACTGTTTACTGTGTCATAATGGCCGCTGAACAGGATCGGCGCACCCGGCAGATCCTTGTTCCAGATGGCTTCAATAGTCCGGCTGTTGACCGGCCCGGCATCGTATTCGGCCACTTCCATGCCCATATCCTTGAAAACACTGACCAGCTTGTCGCCCATCTTCCAGGCGGCATCCCGGTTACGGGCCTGGCTTGGTGTATTGACGAAATCTGCCCACATGGAAAGCATGTCTTCACGATGACTTTCGATGAAGGCTTCAAGTTGTCTGTAATGATCCATATTATCCTCCATTATTTATTTCATCGTAGCATACGGACTGTTTCACTTTTGATAATAAGTCGGTTATATAAATATGCCTTTTCATTCCCGAAGACTCATATGAGAAAGAACTTATCGAAAATATAATAAAATTAAAATAATAGTACGTTTATTGCACACGATAAAAAGAGGGAGAATCATATGCAGCTGCAGCAGCTGGAGTACTTCATCGCAATCGCTGATGCCGGCAGTCTGAACAAGGCGGCGGAAAAACTGTATCTGACCCAGCCGTCCCTGAGCAAGGCCATCGCCAATCTCGAGGCGGAGTTGGGTATCCATGTTTTTGTGCGTTCCAAAAACGGGGTGCAGATGACCGAGGAAGGCCGCAAGCTGTATGAATACGCAAAAGCCATCATGGAACGCACGGATATGATCCAGAAACTGGGCACCCAGGCGAGGGAAGTACCGGAGAATCTGACCCTGGCTACTTATCCGATCATCACCATGGGGAAATGGTTTACGGAGTTTTACAACCGGCACAAGGAACCGTATGTTCACCTGAAGATGATTGAATGCCGCACCATGCAGGCTATGGAGATGGTCGAAAACGGGACAGCCGAAATCGGTTTCCTCATGTTCAACGAGAAGCAGAAAAAAGAAGTCCAGCATACATTGCGGATGAAAAAACTGGAGTTCCATCCGCTTGGCACGGATACCTGGTACGCCAACATCGGGCCATGTCATCCGCTCTATGAGCGTGACGAAGTGGAGATGCGGGAGCTGATGGATTATGCCTGTGTGCGTATGCCGGATGACTATTTCTCTAATCTGACGTTCTTCCTGACCATCGATGAGATTTCCCTGAACCGGATCAAACGGGTCATTCATGTCAATGATACCGGGGCCATCATCAGCACCCTGCTGCATACGGATGCATTCCGTTTTGGCCCGGGTCTATCGGCAGAGGATTATGCCGCGCTGGGCATTCGCACGATTCCGATCCGCAACTGCAATGTAAAGGTGACAGCAGGATATGTCTGCCGGCACCGACAGAAGTATACAGCTGCGGCTCAGGAACTGCTGGATCTGCTGAGCCGGAAATGCCTTGAATACTACGGAAAATAACGTCGGAACTATTACCGGATCATATCCAAAAGCAATTATTCAGGAACAGACAAAACTGAAATAATAGAGATAGAGAAACGGCAGGCATGTATTCTCCCGCCGGCGGCTGCCGGACATGCGCCGGATTTTGCCATGGAGGAAAAGATGAAAGAAGTCTATACACAGATCAAACAATATATCGACGACCACCGGGAAGAGATGCTGGAACTGTGGCGGACCATTGTCAACATTGACAGCGGCTCCCGCAACAAGGCCGGTGTGGACCAGGTGTGCGCCGTACTGCGCAGGGAAATGGAAGCGGCCGGAATTGGTACCCGGGTCATTCCGATGGAACAGGCCGGGGACATTCTGATCGGCGAATGGAATTTTGCTGTTTCCGACCGGAAACCGCTGGTCTTTATCGGGCATATGGATACGGTATTCCCGGATGGCACGGCGGCGGCCAATCCGTTCCGCATTGACGAAAACGGCAACGCCCACGGGCCGGGCTGCCTGGACATGAAGCCGGGCCTGGTCATCGGTCTTTATGCCGTCAAGGCCCTGCAGGCCATCGGCTTTAAGGAGCGCCCGGTCAAGATGATCTATGTCGGTGATGAGGAAGTGCTGCACATGTACTCCAATGCGTCCGACAAGATCAAGGAAGAAGTGCAGGGGGCACTGGCCGCCTTCAACTTTGAGACCGGCTATCCGGATGACCGGCTGGTGGTCGGCCGCAAGGGCGGCGGTATTGTCGAAGTGGTTGTGCATGGCGTTTCGGCGCATTCCGGCATTGCCCCGGAAAAGGGCAGATCGGCCATTCTGGAAGCCGCACACAAGATGATTGAAATCGAGTCACAGACGGATATTCCCCGCGGCCGGCTGATCAACTGCGGCCTGATCAAGGGCGGCATGGGCGAAAACACCGTGCCGGATGAATGCAGCTTCCGCATGGGCATCCGTTTCCCGTCCGTGAAAATCCGGGATGAAATCATGGATATCATCCGGACCGCGGCGGAACACAGCACCATCCCCGATACCACGGCGGAAGTCAAGGTGCACATGCTGATGGATTCCATGGAGCATACCGCTGCCGTCCAGGCCCTGTATGAACATATCCGCCGGACCGGCATTGCCTGCGGCTATGGGGAACCGGGCTGCTTCGAGGTCGGTGGTGTTTCCGACTCCGGGGCGGTGGTCAGCGCCGGCATTCCGGCTGTCTGCGCCATGGGCCCGCGGGGTGAAGGCAACCACACCCCCAACGAATACACCAATGTGGAATCATTCTACGAAAGAACCTATCTGGCCGCCTGCGCAGCCTATGAGCTGCCGGATGACTTCGGTCAGAACTGAGCAGATCCAGGACCCGGAAACGGGTCCTTTTTATGCGGATTATAAATACAGGTTTTAACTGAATTATAGTTTTTCTGCCTTATGCAAACGGGATATCCGCAAAATACAATGAAATCAGAAGTTGAGTGCTGACCGCCAGCCGGAAGACAGCACGGGAGAATGTCTGCCGGTGACCGGAGTAAGCAATTTTCTGCGAGCGCACATAATTTTGAATGAGAGAAAAGAGGAGGTAATTATGAGCGAAAAGTTTCCTTTAAACGTTGAACCCCCCAAGTCAGTCACATTTGTTACCCGGAACCTTCCGTCGGTAACGGCTGACCAGCGGCTCGAAGCACTCAAGAAGACGCATTACAACGAGTTTGCGTTCCCGGCCGGCATGCTGTATATCGACTGCCTGTCCGACTCCGGCACCACCGCCATGACCGACAAGCAGTGGTCGGCCCTGATGCTCGGTGATGAAGCCTATGGCCGCAACAAGGGCTACTATGTCCTGCTGGATGCCATGCGCGACGCGTTCGAGCGCGGTGATGACCAGAAGCGCCTGATCGACTATATCCGCAATGGTACAGATACCGACGATGTCCAGAAGATGATGGACGATGTCTATCTGGTTGACTATGAAGGCGGCTTCATCAACGGCGGTGCCTTCCAGCTGGAACGGCCGAACACCTTTATCGTCCCGCAGGGCCGCTGTGCCGAAGCACTGCTGTTCGATGTCATCAAGCCGCTGCTGGCTGAAAAGTATCCGGGCAGGGTCTTCACAATTCCGTCCAATGCCCACTTCGATACAACCGAAGGCAACATCAAGCAGATGGGTTC
>JAEEHG010000259.1 GCA_016280695.1 Solobacterium sp.
GCATCCAGCATATAGATGTCAACAGATGTAATCTTCAATGTGAATCCCTCCTTCTCTGATCCTTAAACTGATGAAGCTTATAATCCGACGGCATATCTTTATCATGATTCAGGCCTGAAGTATTCCGCCGGTCTACATGACTACTTGTCAGACAAGTGATCAGCCATTCAAACGGTAATACAATTGTGATATAATGTCAATTGAAATTTAATCAGTCCGGAGCAGAATAAAAAAAAGACTGATTAATCATCTGCTTTACTGCGTATTCATCTCGATAGAAAGTAAAAGGTTTTGTCTATGGTAACCGGAAGCGAAAGAATTCAAAGAATCAGTGTTGTCGATCAGGTCTATGATTACCTGGTCAGACAGATTACCGACGGAGAGTACAAGGCAGGAGATAAACTGCCTTCTGAAAATGAACTGGCCTCACGCCTTGGTGTCAGCCGGGCAACAGTCAAGGTTGCAATTCAGAAACTGAATACCATGGGCGTTGCCGAGACCAGGATCGGCGACGGAACATACATCAAGGATTTCGGCTTCAGCAATTATTTTTCGGAGCTTCTTGACGCAAACATTATTCAGGCTGATCAGAAACAGATACACAATTTCCGGGTTCTGCTTGAATACTGCGCCATCCGTCTGATTGCCATGAATCCGATTGATGATGATCAGTTCGATGTGCTGGCCGGCATCCTGGCCCGTATGAAGATAGCAATCCGGGAAAACAAAAATGATGATTTCCACAGGGCTCACTATGAATTTCATCATCAGATCTGCCAGATGGCCGGCAATATATTCTTTATTAAACTGTATGAGTCTCTGGATTCACTGCTGGCGGCCACCTACCGCAGAAACGCAGAGAAGACCTGGGAGTCTCTGGGAAGGGAAGAAACAATCCGTCATCATGAAGCGATATTCAACGCCCTGAAGGAACGCAATCTGGAGGAACTGACGAGACTGCAGGATGAACTGCTGACCGACAATAATATCCAGTAGCTTAACAGCATATGAAAAACGCCTGCCGGCCGCAGCATTGCGGTATGCAGGCGTTTTCATGCTCAATGATCAGATACTACGGTAGAATTCCGCCGCGTTGTCATAGAGGATGCGGTCAATGGTATCCGGTTTCAGCGGCAGGTCTTCCACCTGTTTCACCAGATCATCCACGGAAATGGACTGGGTGGTCCAGTTGCTGGCAAAGCAGAGGCGGTTCTTCAGCTGGGTTTCGGCATAGAAGAGATAGGGCTCATACCCGGAACCCCGCATGTTCATCTTGCGCGGTTCATGGGTTTCAAAGTTCAGGTAGACATTCTGGTGCCGGTATGCCAGGGTGATGAAGTCAAGCACCCATGGCCAGCCGCTGACGCCGGCCATGATCTTCAGTTCCGGGAAATCACGGGCGACTTCATCAATATAGCGCGGATGACCGAGATCATAGGGCACTTCCTTGGACAGGTTCAGGCTGCTGTAGATGTGCACCGGGATGCCCAGCTCGCAGGCCTTGGCATACAGCGGATAGTTTTTCTTGTCATTGGCCGCAAGGTGGGTGCGGAAGGCAGTCAGGTACAGGGCATGCAGGCCGTATTCCTTGACGCCTTTCTCGAGTTCCCTGACGGCATCCATGCCTTTGTTGGGATCCACGAAGATAAAGCCCTTGAAGCGGTCCGGGAACGCATGGACGATTTCCGCGGTTTTCGCGTTGTCGTGCGTGCTGTCACAGGTAATGCCCCATTCCACGTTGATGCTGTCGAGGTACTCCACGAACTTCGCCGGCGTGACGGCATTCTTCTCGGCCCCGGCCCGGACGGTTTCAATCCAGGCTTCCTCGCCTTTTTCATCCAGGATCCTGTCCAGTTCGGCAATATCCAGGCCGGCCTGGGCAGCAATGCCCGGCGCGTAGGCCGTCTTGTAGCCGCGGAAGCTCGGATCCAGGCACATGTGGGACAGGGTGGCGATCATTTCATGTGCCTGCATCGGCATATCGAGGCAGAGATCAATTACTTTTCTTTCCCGCATGATTATTTACCTGTAAATTCGGCCTGTTTGCCTTCAATGACAGCCAGAAGGCCGTTCTTGCTGTCTTCGGTAGCGCCGACGATTTCGGCAGCCTGCAGTTCGAATTTCCGGGCTTCTTCCAGGTTGGCGTAGACGGACTTGCGCACGCATTCCTTGAAGTAGCGGACAGCCAGCGGGGCAGCCGTGGACATCTTGCGGGCAATCTTCATGCTTTCCTCGTCCAGGTCAGCATCCGGGAATACCCGGGATACCAGGCCGAGTTCGAAAGCCTGCCGGGCAGTGAAATCATCGTTCAGGAACATGTAGTCCATGATCTTGTTGCGGCCGATCCAGATCGGCAGGCGCAGGCTGCTCATGCCCCAGGAACCGACGGTGCCGTAGTAGATGTCACCGTCATGAATGCTGAAGGTATCGCTGACGACGCGGATGTCAAAGGCATTGAAGACGGCAGTGGAACCGCCGACACACAGACCTCTGGCCGCGACGATCGTGCCTTTCGGATAATTGTCGATCAGTTCGACCAGCCGGCCGCCCAGCACGGAGAATGATTCCGTGATGCTGTTGTCGCCGCCGCCGGCAAAAGCTTTTCTGATGTCATCGGCATCAGCCCCGGCCGAGAAATTCTTCCCGGTGCTGTTCATCAGGACGGTGCGGATGCTGTCGTCCGCCTCAAATTCGCGGAATGCTTCATATGCCTCCAGGAGCATTCTCTTGCTGAATGAGTTGCGGGGCGGGACGCAGAGTGTGATGATGCCGACCATGCCTTCACGGCTCAGCTTAATTGTTGTGTATTCCATGGTGATCAACCTCCTTTATTCATTTTAACTGATTATACATTTAAAGAAACATATAAAATAACGCCCGGTGCCCGTGCATTCCGGGCGGAATCGTGTTATGTATTTGGCATGGAAAACAGAACATATATACCGTCTCACTGCAACGGCTGCCCGAACCACTGCCCGCTGGCCCGGCCGAGCTGCGTCATCGGCATGCAGCGGCGGGAAGAAGTCGGGTACCGGGACGAACCGGAAACGCCGGAAGAAGATAAAAAACAGCGGTGAAGCACCGCTATTTGATGGCTGACAGGAAGAGGTTTTTCGCGTTCCTGGTTTTGAAGTCCTTGACTTCAATCAGGCCGATGCTCAGCCGGATAAACTTGTTGTAGACCCGGTATCTGAGATCGGAGTCTTCCCTGATCCGGCTGGTTGTGACAATGACCGGATGCGCTTCAATGCCGCGCAGATGCCGGGCCAGGTAACCGACCTCATTGAGATCCTGGGTGGATGGCTCCGTCATCTTGCAGGAGATGAAGCAGGGCTCGGATTTGAAGACGGCAAATACGTCGATTTCATTGTCGAGGGTATCATTGCTGTCATTGCTGGTCCAGTCGATCTTGTAGCCGAGGCGGACGTCGCTGAAGACACCCTTGGCCTTGATGTACGTGTACAGTTCCAGCCACTCCCCATAAGTTGTCATGTATTCCTTGTACCGTGCCGACGGATAGGCATACTTGCGGTCATGTTCATTCAGGAAATGGTAGCTGCGGAAGCGGTTTACCATTTTTTCGACATCGTATGACTTGTTGTTGTAATCCAGCATTTTCGGGATGCTGAACCATTCACCGGGCTGCGTGGAGGCATATCTGGCCGCCAGGTAGTTGCACAGGGCGTGCCATGTCTTCAGATGATCAAAGATATACTCACTCATCTCGCAGATGCTGTCATATTCTTCCTCCAGGGGCAGGGAACGGGAATTGCCGACGTTCTTGGCTCCCAGCGCAATGGTGTATGTGTCGATATCGATATGCTTGATATCGGCCATCTTGGCATTGCCGTGCTGGACATCCCGGATGGTCATGGCCCGCCGGTCAATATAGATCGGGAAGACATGGTCATGTTCCAGGCCGGCGCTGTAGCCGGCAATGGTCATGATTTCCGTGGACTTGGA
>JAEEHG010000260.1 GCA_016280695.1 Solobacterium sp.
AGACCCACATCAGCGGTGCCCCGCATTCACTCTCCGGGAAAGTCCGGTGCAGGATGCTTTCCGAGCGCAGGGCTGACCAGGCTGCCACAGCTGCAAACAGCTCACCGGCGGTATGGCCGAGCACATCGCTCATCATCCCGCCGCTGCTCTGGCCGCAGGCATAGATCCTTGTCCGGTCAACCGGCAGGCGGACTGCCAGATCATCAATCAGGGCCCGGATGAACTTCACGTCATCTACCGGCTCACCGCTGTAACGGCCGCACCAGAGGGATACATTGCGGATCCCGCCCTGCTTCTGCTGGTGGATGCCGGCCTGCGGGAATACCGCGATAAACTTTCGTTCTTCCGCCACAATGGACATGTCACTGAGCCCGAAGAAGGTTTCCGCACTGCCGCCGCGTCCTGGCATGACCAGCACGAGCGGCCACTTTCCGTCAGCGGTGCAGCCGGCCGGCACATATTCGTACCAGAGCCGGGTCATGCCGTCCACATCCATGGTCCTTTTTACTGCCCCGCAGGCTTCCGGATCACGGCGGTAGCGGAGCTGCTTGCCGCCCTGGCCGCGGTGACGGCAGAAACTGCTGATATATGTCCATGCCGTGTCCAGATGATCCGGTCTGTACGCAGAAACCGTCAGCCGTACCTGGGCCGCATGTTCCTCATTGATCTCACTCCGCCGGCGGACCGGGTCCGGAGCCCAGATATAATCGCTGCCCTGGCCGTAAAAACTGTCTTCCGTTGTATGGTTGCGCTGCCGCCAGTACTGCAGGATTTTTTCCGATTTCCCGGTCAGCTCTGACACCTGCATCCATACCGGCATCTGGCCTGTCATTTCTGTGTCCATCTCAGCAAATTCCGGGCTGCCGAAGGTCATGATGCCGCTCCAGTCAATACACTGTGACGCCGCCGCGTGCACTGCCGCAGCCGCATCCCCGAAGCCCGCCAGATAGATATTGTCCGGCAGGACCACAAAGTAATCCCTGGCCTGGGCTTTGACATACAGCGAATTCAGGTATACCACGTCATCCGTACTCCAGCCGTCAGGCGCATACGCCAGCAGGAGGAACAGCCGCATCTCATCCGCAAACGCGAACAGACGCATTGCTTCAGCATAAGCTGCCGGATCCTCTCCGGCCGGCAGGGCCGCTGCCAGGCAGGGCCTGGTATACTCCAGATTCTCCGGAATATAGGTCAGAAACGGCCGTTCTTCATCATTGACTGTCACCTGGTCCTGAAACAGGCCGCTGACCAGCACCCGTTGCGGATGCGAAAGATCCACCGGGATATCGGCCATGTTTTTGGGAAATTCCCTGATTTCCATATACAAGTCTCCTTTGCTTTTTCATTATATCTGTTCAGGCAATGTTCCATAAAGTGCATAAAAAAAACAAAGCTGTTTGCTGGACACTGGGTTTAACTGGTCTATAATACCGTTAAATATGTCTGAAGGGAGGAGGCTGCCATGTCAGGTAATTTTTCTTTTTTTGACCGGCTGTTCGGTCTGAATCTGAACAACGCGGAAGATAATGACAGTATACAGGACATGTACCGGCAGCTGATCACCATTGCCTGGCCGGCTGCGCTTGAAGGCCTCCTGCTGTCCCTGATGAACTCGTTTGACACCATGATGGTCGGCCGCCTCGGTCCGGCCGCGATCGCTTCAGTCGGTCTCTGTTCACAGCCCCGCATGATCCTGCTGCTGGTCGCGCAGGCCCTGTGCACCGGGACCACGGCGGTTGTTGCCAGACGGCGGGGTGAAGAACGTCAGGACGCGGCTGTTTCCTGCCTGAAGCAGTCCCTGGCCATCATTACGCTGATCGGCATCATCATTACCCTCTGCGGTGTGTTCGGGGCGAACTGGCTGGTCCGGCTGGCCGGGGCCAACGCCGAGACCGAAGCAAATGCCGCATTATACTTCCGGATCATCTCCATGGCCTTCCTGTTCAACTGCTGGTCACTGTGCATCTGTGCCGGCCAGCGGGGCATCGGCCAGACCAGGGTTACCATGGTTGTGAACATGACTGCCAATATCGTCAACGTCTTCCTGAACTACTGCCTGATCCAGGGTCATTTCGGTTTCCCGGCTCTGGGCGTCCGGGGTGCGGCGATTGCGACCGCGATCGGCACAACCGTGTCGTTCCTGATGGCGGTGCGGGCGGTTCTGAAGAAAGGCTATCTCTGCCTGCGGCCGTTCGGGGGTATCTCTTTTGACCGGCAGACCGTTGATTCGCTGATCCATGTCGGCGGCGGCACAATTGCCGAATCCGTCTTCATGCGGGTGGGCTTCCTGATCAACGGACGGCTGATCGCCGGGGTCGGCACAGCTGCCTATGCCAGCAACCAGATTGTCATGCAGGTGACCGGCCTTGCCTTCACAATGGGTGACGGTACTGCCAGCGCCTGTACTTCCCTGGTCGGCCAGTCACTGGGGGCCGGGAAGAAAGAAAAAGCCAAGCTTTATGTCAAAGTCGTACAGAGAGTATCCGCGGTTATTTCCCTGGCAATCATCCTGTTTACCTTCTTCGGAAGGAACTTCCTGCCGGCCCTGTTCACCGATGATGTGCAGATCCGCGCCATGGTCACGCTGTGCTTCCTGGTCCTGCTGATCGGCATCTTCCCGCAGAACCTGCGTGTCATTCTGTCCGGCTGCCTGCGCGGGGCCGGGGATGTCCGCTTCGTAGCCGTCGTATCCCTGATCAGTGTGCTGATCCTCAGGCCGCTGGCCACCTGGTTCTTCTGCTATCCGCTGAACGCCATGTTCCCGCACATGAATTTCGGCTTCACCGGGCCATGGCTGTCCTTTGTCATTGACGCGTTTGTGCGGGCCGGCATGCTGATCGTGCGGGTCAACAGGGGAAACTGGGTCAATATCCGGCTGTAAAAAAGATAATAAAAAACCGGTAAATGCACATGGCTGAACATCTGTAATTGCCGGTTTTTTTGTTGTACATTTTTCTGCTGTCAGGACGTTCTATAGTTAACGTGCCGGTGAGAATGGGAAACCGGCAGTCATAAATCATTTCCATCCCGTATTCTTCATTCCCGCTTGTATGAAAGGAATTCCGCAGATGAAAATTATACAATTCGTGATCTGGATTTTGCTTCTGCCCTTTATTGCCATACGTTACCTGTTTGTAATATTCGCAGCAATGCTTCTTTTCCTGCTTTCCGCAGTATAAAGATACAGCGCTCTCATGACTAGCAGTTCATCCGTTCCTGCAGGTCCTTAAGAAGCATATTCGGTATTACGATAATCCGATAACGCTGATCAGGGATATACTATAATTGTTATATGCCAATGCAATGAAAGGGGGATTTACTGTGAAAAAACTGATGATATGCTTGCTTTCCGCTGTCATCTTCCTGGGAGGGTGTGCCGGTGAAAAAGAGCCGGAACCTGCAGATGAACTGACGGATGAAAAGCTGACGGAACTGCTTTGTGTGTATGCTTCTGCCATGGATGAAACGTACGGTGCGGATGTGGACTTTACAACACCGTCATTCACCGATGAACTGGCAGGTTACTACGAAGTGAAGAACTATGCTTCCATTGCGGAAATCAAAGAGTACATTGCCCAGTATCTCGAAGCTGGCGTCTATGATGAAACGATGATCGACAATGATTTCGTTGAAAAGGACGGCAAGGTGTACGCTGTCCGGAGCGGCCGGGGATACGGATATTACGGTATAGATCCGTCAGCCTGGGAAAAAACCGGTGATCTGTCTGCGGCTGTACAGTTTACCATTCTCGGTGATCCGGTGCCGGACGCATCTGTCAATGTAACTTTCAGCAATGAATCCGGATTCTGGAAGATCACGGAAGCTGTTCTGCCGGAGGGATACGAATAAACCGCGGCCTGATGAAGAGGAGCAAAATAAAACTGCAGAAATCTGCAGTTTTTTATAATTGCCGGAGCAGGCAGTTTGCTGTGCAGCCGGCCTCTCCTGACAAAAGAAGGCTCAGTAGTTTTTCAGTTCTTTCAGCAGCTGGATCAATCGCTTCCAGTCCTTTTCCATCATCTTGATGGAGAAGCATTCATTCGGGGAATGCGGGCTGTTCACGACCGGACCCACCCCGACGGCTTCGGAACCGGGAAGATTGTCCAGGAAGATACCCATTTCGCAGGTGCCGCCGCCGATTGCCGGCTCAAGATCGTCATAGACTTTCCGGGCAATTTCCGCGGCTCTGGAATTGGCGTTGAACTCCCACTGCGGCAGGTCATGCAGGATATCGTGGCGGACACCCATCAGGGCACAGATCCGCAGAATCTTGTCATACTGGAAATACTTTTTCGCTGCCATGGCAGAACGGATACAGGTTATGATCCGGAATTCCCTGTCATCCGGCATTTCAACAACACCGACATTGACACATGATTCATACTTCTTTTCAAAGTACTTGTGAATCGAGCAGATACCGTCCGGCAGGATCGTAATAAAGTTAATGAAGCGCTCGGTGGAAGCGTCATCCAGCGTAGTGTCAGCCGGTTTCTCTGCCCAGGTCAGCGTGACCCTGACATCCGGATCCTGCACAGCCATTTCCCGGGAATAGAGTTCCTGCCATTCCGCTGCATGCTGTTCGACGGTTGCCGCATATTCCTTCGGGAAGACAATGCTGCAGAACGAATCACGCGCAAAGGCGCAGGCTGTAAAGTCGCCGCCGGTAAAGGCTGTGAGCCGGAACGGCATTTTCTTCTGCAGGGCGGACAGCATCCGGACAAGCAGGGTAACCGCGTTTCCTCTTTCGATGTAGGCGTTCTTGCCGCTGTGTCCGCCGATCAGGCCGGAAATACTGATCTCTGCCTGAACTGTATCAGCTTCTGCCGGGA
>JAEEHG010000261.1 GCA_016280695.1 Solobacterium sp.
ACCCCGGTGTGCCGCTGCTGGAACGGCTGAAATTCGTATCGATCTTCTCGTCCAACCTGGATGAATTCTTTTACGTCCGGGTCGGCGCCCCGGTCGGCATGCAAGAGCTCAAGGAAGACAGAATCGACAACAAGAGCGGTCTGAACACTGCCCGGCAGCTGAAGAAAATATACGCGGCAACGGCCAAGCTGTGCCGCAAGCGCGATGAAATCTACAAGGATCTGAAGAAGGAAATGCGGCGTGAAGGCCTGGTGGAAGTCAGCTATGAAGAGTGCACGAAGGAAGAAAAAGAGTGGCTGAAGAAGTACTTCCTGAGCACCGTGCAGCCGGTCCTCGGCGCCCAGATCATTGACGCCCACCACCCGCTTCCCCAGCTGCAGTCCGGCATTGTTTACGCCGCCGCCCTGATGGATTACCGCAGCAGCACCGTTCTGGCCCTGACCCCGGTACCGGGTTTCCTGAATCCGTTTGTCCGCCTGCCTGGCAAAAAGACCGTCCGCTTCATTCATATTGAAGATGTGATCAGTGCCCACATGGAATCCCTGTTCCGCGGGGCCCGGATCCTGGAGCGTTTCAAGTTCACCATCAGCCGGAACGCGGCTGTCGATATCGGCAGTGAGCTGGCTGACCTGGAAGACTACCGGGTACGGATGATGCAGATGCTGAAAAAGCGGAAACATATGGACCTCGTCAAGATCGAAGCATCCCGCCGGCCAAGCCTGCAGGCCCGCCGCTATTTCGAGCGCGGCCTGAAGACGGCTGACTGCACAACGGTCATCACCGACCTGCCGCTGAACCGGCGCGGGTTCTTCAGCATGGACACGCTGATCGATGATCCGGCCGCAAAACAGCGGCTGCAGTACCCGCCTTATGTCCCGAAACTCAGCCCGGCCTTCCGGTATAAAAAACCGCTCTTTGCCCAGGTGCAGAAAAAGGATGTCCTGCTTTCGTATCCATACGAGTCCATGGATCCCTTCCTGCAGATGGTCAGGGAAGCCGCTTCGGATCCGGCTGTCGTTTCCATCCGCATCACAATCTACCGGCTGGCCAAACGTGCCCGTCTGGTTGACTACCTGTGCCTGGCCGCGGAAAACGGCAAGGAAGTCACTGTCCTGATTGAACTGAAAGCCCGCTTTGACGAGCAGAACAATATCGACTATTCCGAGAAACTGATGGAATCCGGCTGTAATGTCATGTACGGCTTTGAGGACTACAAAGTCCACGCGAAGATGTGCCTGATCAGCCGCCGCAGCGGCAGTGCGCTGCAGCACGCGGTCCTGATCGCCACCGGGAACTTCAATGAAAACACCGCGAAGCAGTACACTGACCTGGCCTACATTACCGCCAACCCGGTCATCATCAATGATGCCCTGGCTTTCTTCCGGAACATGATGACCGGTGTGCTGGACGGCCGCTACCGGCGGCTGCTGGTTGCCCCGGTTTCACTGAAACAGACCGTGCTGGACCTGATCCGCCGGGAAACCGCCAAGGGCCCGAAGGGCTTCATCATGGTCAAGCTGAACGCGGTGACGGACGAAGAGATTATCTGTGCCCTCAAGGAAGCGAGCTGTGCCGGCACGGAGGTTCAGATGATCATCCGCGGCATCAGCTGTATCCTGCCGGAAGTCAAGGGCAAAACGGAAAATATCCATATCCGCTCGATTGTCGGCCGGTATCTGGAGCACAGCCGGATCTATGTCTTCGGCAGGGGCCGCAGTGAGAAAATGTATATTTCCTCCGCAGACTTCATGACCCGCAACACCGAGCGCCGGGTGGAAGTTGCCGTGCCGATTCTCGACAAGGATATCCAGGCCAGGCTGCATGATTACCTGGACCTGTGCCTGCGGGACAATGTCAAGGCCCGCCGGATGTCCTCGGACGGCCGCTACCGCCGCATCAAGGAAAACGGGGAACTGATCTCTGCCCAGGATGAGCTGATGCGCCTGACCCCGGCTTCAAAGGAAGTCATCCAGATCAGCGGCACGGTGCAGTCTGCCCACAAGGGTGTGGTCTTTGACACCAGGTTTGAGAAGCCCAAAAAGAAATCCAAGAAGAAAAAACCCGCCGGGGGCGGGTCAGAGAAGAAGGCTTAGCCCTTCTTCTCTTTTTTGTTTTTCTTGTCTTTCTTGTTCTTTTTTTCTTTTTTGTCTTCCGGCGGCAGTTCGGAGAGAATCTCTTCTTTCAGTTTTGCAAAGGTCTCCAGCCGTTCCTTCGTGACTTCCGGATACTGCGGGTTCATCTCCTTCAGGGTATCCAGGATGATTTCACTGACCACATAGCGCATATACCACTTGTGATCAGCCGGCACAACAAACCACGGGGCATGTTCCGTCGCCGTTTCATTGATGCAGTCCTCAAAGGCTTCCTGATAGGCGTCCCAGTATTTCCGCTCTTCCCAGTCGGATTCGGAGAACTTCCAGTTCTTGGCCGGCTCTTCGATCCGGGACAGGAACCGTCTGGCCTGTTCATCCTTGGATACGTTCAGGAAAATCTTGACCACCCGGACATTGTTATGCCAGAGATAGGTCTCCCAATTGCGGATATCCTCATAGCGGTGTTCGATGACCTTATCCAGGTTGATGCGCCTGGCATTGGCCTGCGAACGGTACAGTTCCCTGACCCGGCCGATCAGCACATCCTCATAATGGGAACGGTTGAAGATCGCGATTTCCCCCTTGGCCGGCACCATCTGTTCAATCCGCCAGAGGAAATCATGGGCCAGTTCTGTGGAAGACGGGGCCTTGAATGCCGCTTCGTGCACACCGTGCGGGCTCAGGCACTGCAGCACAGCCCGGATCGTGCCGTCCTTGCCGGCAGCGTCCATTGCCTGGAACAGGAAGATAACGCCCTCTTTCTTGTCGGCATAGAGCTTGCTCTGCAGTTCATCAATCAGCACGTTGTTGTCAGCCATGCGCTTTTCCGCTTCTGCCCGGTCTGTACAGAGTGTTTTATCGTTTGTGGAAGATTTGGCAATATCGAATTTCTTGCTGCCGTCGTATCTGTAATGCTTGAACATATGCGTCACCCCTTCTGCTGTTTACATTATAAAGCCTCCGGGCATCGGCGGACACAGATGTTTTCTGATCTTCATTCCCGCAGCCGGATGGTTTCACGGATCATTTTCCAATCCTCTGCCAGTTCGATCCGGGCCTGCAGGATATGCCCTGTCAGCGACTGCTGCAGGGCCCCGTACTCCTGCTCATTCATGCGGGCCAGCACCAGCAGCCGTTTCAGCCGGCATGTCCCCGCCATCTTCCGCATTTCTTCTTCTGTATGGTTCTCGTAATCTTCGGTGTACAGGTCATACTGGTGCCAGACCTGCACCAGTTCCGGGTAAGCGGCGTATTCCTCCCTTACCGGCAGTTTTTCCGTCAGTCTGATTTCGGGCATTCTTCTTCTCCTCCTTTACCTGTCCGGGCCATAAAGAAGGCAAAAGAAAACGCGCCATCGTGCAAGCATTAGCACCTTGCGAATGCAGGTTGCTGCAGGGTCATCGAGCTTGTCTCTCGCCTGTCTCTCTATGGTGATCTGATTATACCGCGGGACCCGGTGCGTTTTTCCCGCCAGCCGCAGAAAAAGAGATGTTTTCACATCTCTTCTCAGTTTACTCAGTTTCCAGATCCCGCGGTTCTTCCACCTTTGACGGCAGGGTCATCGGGGTGCCGCAGCGCGGACATACCGACTTTTCCTTGTTGGCCAGATAGCCGCATGAAGAACATGTGCACTCCGGCAGGATTCTGTAGCCGCGTACATATCTTTTATCAATGAGTATCTTATGTGTCCAGTATCCGTTTTCCATCTCTTTGTCCATTGCCTCTTCCATTATCTTTCCCCCATTACCCCTTTTCAAGAGTAATTATATCAGATTTCCATGAGCCAGCCTTCCGGCGCAGGAAGACGGCCCAGCTGAATCCCTGTCAGTGTCTCGTACAGCCGGCGGGTCCAGGGTCCCATTTCCTCCATGCCGGAGGGGAACATGATATCCCGGCCGTGATCGTGTATGTGTCCAACCGGGGAAATGACTGCCGCCGTCCCGCACAGACCGCATTCCGCGAATTCCGGCACTTCACTGAAGAAGACTTCCCGTTCTTCCGCCTTCATGCCGCAGTACTGTTCTGCGACCACCATCAGTGACCGCCGGGTGATTGACGGCAGGATGCAGTCCGACTTCGGTGTGACCAGTGTTCCGTCCTCCGTGATAAAGATGAAGTTGGCGCCGCCGGTTTCCTCCACCTTTGTCCGGGTGGCCGGATCCAGATACATATTCTCGGCAAATCCTTCTTCATGCGCCACCGTGATCGGATACAGGCTCATCGCGTAGTTCAGGCCGGCCTTGATATTGCCGGTGCCGTGCGGGGCTGCCCGGTCGTAATCGGACACCCGTATGGAGATCGGCTTGATGCCGCCCTTGAAGTACGCGCCGACCGGTGTGCAGAACATGCGGAATTCGTATTCCTGGGCCGGCTTGACCCCGATCACACTGTTCGTACCGATCATAAACGGTCTGATATACAGGGATGCCCCGGTGCCGTACGGCGGCACATAGTCCGCGTTGGCCTGCACCAGCATCCGTACTGCCTCCAGGAACTTTTCTTCCGGGAACACCGGCATGACCAGCCGCTCGCAGCTGGAACGCATGCGGGCCGCGTTCAGATCCGGCCGGAAGCAGACGATCCTGCCGTCAACTGTCCGGTATGCCTTGAGGCCTTCAAAGCAGGTCTGAGCATACTGGAAGACGCAGGCACACTCGCTCAGTGTAATGGTCGCGTCTGTTTCCAGGCCGCCTTCCTCCCACTGCCCGTTGCGGTACCGGCACACATATCTGTAATCGGTCTGAATGTAGCCAAAACCAAGTTCTTTCCAGTCAATTTCCTGTTTCATATCATTCTCCTGATGCAGTTTCATCATACATGAAGAATTTTGTTATTTACAGTATTTTTAAAAAGAAGAAGTATGTAACTTCTTCTTATTCTTCCATGGAAACCGGCACCGGTACGGTAAACCCTTCCGCTGTCAGTTCAGCGGAATAAACCGCGCAGTTGCCGATATACTTCGACCAGTAACTCCCGGCCGAAGCGGGTGTCAGGTATTCCAGCGCGCCTTTCATGGCAATCGCGTGCGTTGATATCAGGATGTTGACATCCGTGCCCGTATCTTTCAGTTCTTCCAGAAATACGCCTAAACGGGCGGTCACATCAGCCAGGGCTTCCATGCCCTCCGGGGCAGGCTGGTGCACAAAATCACTGAAGAAGCGCCGGATCTCCGGATCAGGATCCTTCAGGCTCATGCCCTCATACGGTCCGTAGTCCATCTCGATCAGCCGTTCATCCGTGATGACGTCACATTCACCGGCCAGCCTGGCCGTCTCCACCGCCCGGATCAGCGGACTGGCATAGGCACGGGCAAAACGGATGTCATGCTGTTTGAACCAGTGGCCGGCCTGCTCTGCCTGCCGGATGCCGTTTTCGTTCAGCGGCACATCACTGCGGCCCTGCAGGACCCCCTGCCGGTTGCGGGCGGTTTCCCCGTGGCGGATAATATAGATTCTCACGCCAGAAGGGATTCCATGGCATCGTGATAGTGCGCCGACATGACTTCCGCATCCGTCGCCGACTTGCCGCAGATGCAGTAATAGATCTTGATCTTCGGCTCAGTGCCGCTCGGCCGGACAGCAATCCAGGAACCGTCATCCAGGAAATACTTCAGCACATCCGACTTCGTGAAGCCGGTCAGTTCCCTGACCCCGTCCGCGTCGCCTTCCTCAAACGTGGCAAAGTCCTGCCAAAGGATGACCGGGACATCACCGATCACCGAAATTCTTTCCTTGCGCAGGGCGCCCATGATCTCACGGATCCGGGCCGCGCCGCTTTCACCTTCCAGGAAGATGGAAGTCTGGGATTCATTGTAGTAGCCGTACTTCTGATAGCATTCCTCGAGCACATCGCAGAGATCCATGCCCCTGTGCTTGTACCAGGCTGCCGCTTCGGCCAGCATCAGGCAGGCCTGCTGGGCGTCTTTGTCCCGGACAAACGGGGCAATCAGGGAACCGTAGGATTCTTCGTAACCGAAGACATATTCCTTTTCCCCGGTCTTTTCAT
>JAEEHG010000262.1 GCA_016280695.1 Solobacterium sp.
CTGTCAACCACTTCCATCTCATGCTTTCCGAACGCCGTCAGCCCGTATGTATCGACGCTGGCAGTCCGGCCGCGGTCATTGCTGAAAAGTTCATAGTATACCAGGTTCATCACCGGGAACCGGTTCTCCCGGAAGGCGAATTCCGCAGCCCGGATATAGACATCCGGATTCATGACCGTGCCGATGGTGTAAATGCCGGTGGCGTTGATCTGCCGCAGGCAGCTGACAGCCAGCTTCACCATCAATTTTCCCATGTCCCTCGGATCCGCCTGCCGGCCCAGCAGCGCAATCAGGATGTGGGCCTGGTGCTCTTTGGCCACGGTCACTGCTTCAGGCCACATGTAGTTGTATACCGCCCGTTCCTCGGCTTCCCCGCGCGGTACTCTGGCCGGCATGTAGGAAACCGTGCACAGAATTCCGTCCCGGTCAAAAACCAGGCTCTCAGGATCCCTGGCCATGGCTTCGGAGACATCGATGCCCCAGTCATGCCGCAGGTCACGGGCGAGTTTCTTCGGGTTGAATGAACGGTTTTTCAACAGTACCGAACTGACAAAGGGCCACTTCTTTTCTTCTTTCTTCTCGTTATCCATAGTGCCTCACCTGCATATTGTACCATGCCGGAACAAAAACGCCCCGATCTTTCACGGGGCGCTTTCCGATAAAATGCTTTTTCTGTTTACTTGTCAGCAGTATTCGGAACACCTGCCGGCAGGCCTGCCTTCAGGTCTTCCAGGGCCTTGGTGATATCATCAAGTTCCTTCAGGGCCTTGGTCAGTTCGTCGCCTTCCAGTGCGCCCTTGGCAACCAGGTCTTCCAGCGCCTTCAACCGGTCACCCAGGGCATTGTACTTCGCCTTGGCGGTTTCATCAGCCTTGTCGAAGTCTGCCTTCATGCCGTCAAACAGCGAACGGGTTGTGCCGGTCCGGTTCTTGAACAGGTCGAAGCTCGGCAGGGCCATGCCCTTGAGTGCTTCCAGATCCTTGGAAATGTCATCGATTTCCTGCAGCGCCTTGGTCAGTTCGTCACCTTCCAGATTACCCTTGGCAACCAGGTCTTCCAGCGCCTTCAGCCGGTCACCCAGGGCGTTGTACTTCGCCTTGGTGTCCGCATCGGCATTTTCCATATCGGCCGCCATGCCGTCGAACAGCGAACGGGCGGTGCCGGTCCGGTTCTTGAACAGGTCGAAGCTCGGCAGGGTCATGCCCTTGAGGGCCTCGAGATCCTTGGAGATATCATCGAGTTCCTTCAGTGCCTTGGTCAGTTCATCGCCTTCCAGATTACCCTTGGCAATCAGGTCTTCCAGGGCCTTCAGGCGTGCCCCCAGGTCATCGTAGGCCTTCTTCGTGGCTTCATCCGCCTTGTCGAAGTCAGCGGCCAGACCGTCGAACAGTGACCGCAGGTCACCGGTATTCTTCCGGAACAGATCGAAGTCCGGAACATCACCTTCCGGCTTCACCGGCTCGGAGAACTTCGGGAACAGGTTCTTGGAGCCGAGGCTGAAGTGGATGTTGCTGATCTTGTTGTTCAGATCCGGATCTGTGAACCAGCCTTCGAAGCTGCGGCCCGGAATCGTAGCTTCCGGCAGTTCCACGTTCTGGTAGAACTTGTAGCTTGTCGGCGCATCGGTGATCGTCGCCTCTTCCGGCAGGTTGTAGTTGAGCTTGTACGGGATTGCCCAGAACGGCAGCGACGCAACTGCCAGCGCTCCGCAGATCCATGGCAGCTTGCTCTTCTTCTTTGGTTCTTCAGGAGCTATTACGGCCGCCTTGGCCGGTTCCGGCTTGACTGCTTCCTTGACAGCCGGCGCAGCTGCGGCCAGCGGCAGGATACCCGGCAGGGCCCCGTCCTTGGCCTGTTTCAGGAAGTCGCCCAGCTTGAAACGCAGCGGTTCGGCATCGGTAAAGGCCTTCTTGCCGTAGAAGTGATCCTTGAACCAGTCAAGCAGTCCCTTCTTCGCGTCCTTGTCGTCCGCCCCGTCAACAGCCTTCTGCAGCAGGCCGGCACCCTTGTCCGGATCGCTCAGGACAGTATCGAGGTCATCCAGGGCAAAACTGCCGGACTTGGTGTTGTGCAGTGCCTTGACTGCGTTGCCCAGCGCCAGCTTGCTGGCTTCCGCCTTCTCCGGCGCATCCTTGAACCCGTCAAACAGCTTCCAGAGACCGTCGGTGATTTCATCCGGGGTACCCTTGGCCAGCAGTTTCTTTCCATCCCAGGCAAACAGGTTCTTCAGTTTGTCCCAGAGCCCGCTGCCCAACAGCCCGGCCAGGCCGATCCCCGCCAGCGGCAGGACGCTTCCGGCCGCCTTTTCAGCTTCAGCCGGTGCCTCTGCTTCATCGATGGTACGCTTCAGCAGGCCCGCGATCCTGTTCCGCAGCGGCTCGGTGTCCGCATACGTCGGGGTGGCGTCCTTCAGGCCGCGCAGCCCGGTATAGTAATCCCGGTCAAACCACTTGATGAGATCGGTTGCCTCATCGCCTTCCGGCAGGGCGCGCAGGATATCTTCGCCTTCTTTGTCCTTGTTGAACAGCAGTTTCCAGAGATCGCCGAATTCGAATTTGCCGTAACCGCCCAGCAACGCCGCCTTGACGGCATTGCCCAGGGCCAGCCTGTTCACGTCAGCCTTGTCACCGGCTTCCGGGAACCCTTCAAACAGTTCAAAGAGGCCTTCGGTAATGTCATCTGCCCGGCCTTCCGCGACCAGCTTGTCGCCATCCATGCGGAACAGCTTCTTCAGTCTGTCCCAGAGTCCGGCTGTACCGGCTGCCAGTCCGGCCACCCCGGCGCCTACAGCCCCGAAGTCAATCGCCTTTTCATCAGCCCCGGCCTTCAGGTCGTCCAGCAGGGCTTTCAGCCGCTGCCGCAGCGGCGCACTCTTCGCATAGGCGTCATCAGCGCCCGCAACGCCGTCCAGGCCCGGATAGTAGTCCGTCAGGAACCAGCGGCAGAGTTCTTCATTTTCCGCTTTCTCTTCCGGCTTTGAACCGGCCAGGAACCGCTTCAGGATTTCTTCACCCTGGTGTTCCGGGTTGTTCAGCAGCACATCGAGTTCATCCAGCTCGATGCCTTCTTCTTCGCCGGTCCGGCTCAGCACCGTGACGGCCTTTTCCAGAACTTCGCTGCTTGGTCCGGCCAGTTCCGGTTCGTCCCTGAAGCCGCCGAACAGCTTCATCAGCCCGTTTTTTATGTCTGCCTCACGGCCGGCAAGGAATGCCTTGCCGTTCTTGAATGAGAACATCCTGCCGAAGATGTCCTTCAGGCCGCCGCCCAGGCCCATGAGCCCGGCGCCGACCAGTCCCGCGGCTGCCTTGGCAAGTGTGCCAGCCTTGTCCGTCATGCCGTCAAACCCTTCCTTCAGGTCATCCAGCAGGTCAACTTCCTCGCCCTGGGTCCGCTTCAAATTATCCAGGATCCCGGCGCGCAGATTCTCTTCCGCCTTGACCATGACGAATTCGGGACTGTAGTACCAGTCCGTAACCGGAATGGCAGGTCCGCCCTCCACGGCCCGGAAAACACCCCGGAACAGTTTTCCGGAAGCGTTTTCAGGATCTGCCTTTTCCTCGATGAAAATGAGTTTCAGCAATTCTTCAATTGTCATATTATGCCTCCCCTGAATCTCTGTTTTTATTATAGCTTGACTATTTCATCGCGCACAAAAAAATGAGCGGCCGCAGCCGCTCAATGCAGGAATTTTTATCTGTCGTTTTCGGGGCCGTACTGGTCTTCACGCCAGAAGTCATCGGCGAAGAACGCCGCCATCCCGCGGGCCCACTCGATGGCTTTTTCCGCCTGGCGGATCGTGTAGTCGCTGAGATAGTTCTTCGCGGCTTCCTCGTCCTTCTCCTTCAGCTTCCTGTAGGTGTCTTCAACGGCTTCACTTTCCTCAGCCCACTGCGCTTCGATCAGTTTGATGGAAGCCTCCAGGGCCCGGTGCGTCATCGGCCAGTTGTACTCATACGGCAGCTGTACGGTCTTGATCGCAAACCACGCCTTGTCCGGCGCGAACTCCTGCTCTTCCGGGTCCCATTTGAAATGCGAAGCCTGGGCCTGGCGGACGGTATTCCACTCATAGCCGGCCGGCATCTTCTTCAGGGCCAGGGCATACCACGGCACATACGGGTTTGTGCAGGGTTTCGGACCGGTCCGCAGCACCTTGAACAGGTTCAGGTCGTCATTGAAGACGAAGACGGAACTCTCGACGGTGACGTTGTTGCAGATGGACGGTGTATCAAAGTTCCGGTGCGGGGTGATCGTGCCGCCCTTGGTCATGTCATACTTTGTATCCTGGCCATGGCTGCGCAGGATAGCCTTGACATCTTCCGGGCTGAACTTCCGGTCGGCCTTCCGGGAGAAGATGCGGATCTCTTCCGGCGCGAACTCAATGCCGGTCAGCCGCTTCCAGGCATCGGTTGCCCGGGTCAGGTTGACATACATCAGTTCCGGTTCCGGTGCCTGATAGGCTTTGGCAAAGTCAAAGTCGGAATAATCCCCTTCCTTCGCCGGGGTATACCAGCCCTGTTCAATAGCGAAGGTGATCAGGTCAGGTGAGGCGTAATAGTTGTCCGGGTCATCAAACTTCACTTCGTGAATCGTATAGTGATTCGGCATGTAGTAGACATGATCATCCGGGACCCGCTTTGCCGCGCAGCGGAAGCCCCTGGCCACCTGGACCACCCAGGCTTCTTCCTTGTCCGCGATCTGGTACGAACGGGAAGATGTATAGCCGTACTTTTCAACCAGTTCCGCCGCGATTTTCACGCCTTCCCTGGCGTTGTGGGCCCGCTCGGCAATCAGCCGCCGCAGGGCATAGCCGACATTGTAGTCTTTCCAGTTGTCATGCTCGGCCCCGGTCGCGTCCCGGCTCTCCCGGCAGGCATTGGTCGCGATGGCCACGCCGCATTCATTGATGAACGTATCGGCGAAGGAAATGCCGCCCGGGCATTTGACATCCGTCCAGAGATATCCCAGGGTCTCCTCCACCTGCGGAATGACGGCCAGGCCGTCTTCAAAGGTAACCATCTCGCCGGGTTCATGGTGCATATGCGGAACGATATGGGCCTGGGCAATGGCATGATCATCGTCTTCGTTGTGCCCCATGATCACCTTGCCGGTTGTTGAAGCGTTTTTGCCGATAATGATGGTGCTGCAGGATCCGCGCTGCAGATCCCTGTAATTATAGTAAACTGACATACACGTGCCTCCATTACTGATTTCATTATAGCACCCATGCTGTAAGCGCTTACGGAAAATGCACGCGGACAAAAAACACTCTGCAGAAAACAGAGTGCTGCGGTCATTACGCTTCCTGGCGGGCCCGGGTCAGTTCAATGGCTTCCTTGCCGGTCATGTGTTCAATGGTGATCTCAAAGCAGGCCAGGCCTTTGAATTCCCGCTCGATTTCCTTCTTTACCCCTTCGGCATTGTCCCAGTACTTCATGCCGAAGATGTAGGCGGAGGAACGGATCTCTTCGGGATCCTCAATGATGCGGACCCGGCCGAAGACCATGACGCTGCGGAAATATGTCGTCAGTTCCTCGGCAATGACATCATCCTTGTCGATGACCGTGAACGCAACCTTGTCATCCCGGACCATGCAGTCGTACTTGTAACCGGACCTGGCCCCGTGGAAGAAGATTCTGCCGTCGCTGTACACATAGTTGATCGGAACGGCATAAGGATACCCGTCATCGCCGTTCAGGCCCAGGATCCCCTGCTTTCCTCGTTTCAGGATTTCAATTGTCTCCGCGTCAGGCAGCTGCTGTTTTTTTCTTCTCATTGGTCTGAACATTGTGTGTCCTCTCCTTTCAGCACCATATCATAGAATTCGTTTTCTTCCAGGGGCATGATGCCGTAGCGGCCCCCGTCATAATAGAATACTTTATCCGCCGGCAGCACCGCGCGCAGCCGGGCAAACGGCAGATAGCCGTAGGTCTGTTTCTGCTGCGGGTCAACCAGGCGCACCTGCCAGTTTTCGATGTAGGTGGACGGCACCCCGGTTTTCAGGTCATAAAAGCGCAGCGGGATCATCGGCTTCTGCGGGAACAGGGTTGTTTCCCCGGCCCGCAGGTCATACACCCCGGTATGCACACCGGTTTCGTTGTTGCGCAGGATCTCCGGCTCAGCCACCCGGGCCTCCACACTCTGCAGGCGATGCATCCAGTCCCGGAACACATCGGGATCGGTCCCGGCCCAGAACTGCTCGGCCTCCTGCACCCCGGCAGTCAGCGAATGCATCGCGCAGGACATGATGAGGCTGCCGGTCTCCTCGTTGATCACATTGCGCATGAGATGGTGCAGGACCCGCAGGTTGAAGACTTCATAGTCCTTCTGCAGACGGTCAAGGGAAGCCGCCCGGACTTCTGTGCCGCCAAGGAAGATGCGGCACATCCGCTGTGCGCACACCTGCCTGGTCATGGCAAAGACCGCGGCGATTTCCTCCCGGCTGGCCGGCAGGGCCAGATTGAGGAATACCGAACGCGGTTTGTCCGGCTTGCGGCGCACCCGGATGCCCCGGCCCAGATGTTCCGGCAGATAGGCCACAAAACCATGGCGGCTGGTCTCATTGGGAATCAGCTGCTCATGATAAAGACGCCCGTGCCCCATGCCGGGCAGCAGGAACAGCTCATCCGGCAGAAAGCGGGCCAGCGGCCTGACCTGGCGCAGTTCAACGTCGACGGCGGGGTTTGGCATCAGCTTTATCCTTTTTCATCAGAAAGAAGGCACAGGCAGCCATCGGGATAACGGAAATAACACCCCCGGCCCCCGGGCCGAGCAGGTAATGCTCCGGCGCATGGGCCAGGAAATAGAGACCGAACGAACCGGCGGCCATCATTGCCCCGTGGGCAATGCCGGCCATCAGGATACTGCCGCTCTTCTCGTACAGCCAGGAAAGCAGCGTACCCGCGGCAATGCAGTAAACCGCCATCATGACAATCCCGGTTGCCGGCGCACCCGGATAACCGTGCCC
The DNA here is from genome assembly GCA_016280695.1 of Solobacterium sp. Classification (GTDB taxonomy): domain Bacteria; phylum Bacillota_I; class Bacilli_A; order Erysipelotrichales; family Erysipelotrichaceae; genus Bulleidia. The sequence continues at coordinate 6,965 of JAEEHG010000262.1, forward strand.
GTACTGGAAGCCGGCCATGATGATCAGCGGCATATACCATACCGCCCACACAAGCCCGCCGTAAATCAGGCCCATGCGGCGGCCGTAAGCGCGCTGCAGCATCGGGGTGAGCCAGCCGCGCCAGCCCACTTCCGCGCCCATCGCGTAGAAAGCATTGGTTGCCGGCCCGAGGGTCAGCATCATGAAGACCTGCCTGTTCAGAAGGTCATAGACATCTTCCGCCTCTTCCCCGGCCTGCAGCACGAGTTCCTTCAGGGCCCCGAGATTCGGGTCAAACCGCCCCGGGAAAACCAGGAAAAACAGTGCCGCCCCGGCCACGGCGAACACAGCCGGCGCCAGCCAGCCCAGCGGCAGGTACATCCACTTGTCACGCATCCTCATACCCCAGCCGATGCCGGAGGTTTCCGTACCGATACGGCCGTTGAACATCAGGAAAACCGCGATCATCGGCGCGGTCAGGCTCAGCAGGTACATGCCCCGGAAGATCTGGCTGTGCAGCAGGTACATCCCGCCGAACTGCAGGCCCCAGCCGATGAAAAACGTCAGGCCAAGATACCAGTAGAGATTGATGCGATCCTGTTCATTCATGTTCTTCTTCTGCCTCGATCTCACGCAGAAGCTTCATTTCCTCATCCGTAAACTGCCGGTTCACCAGCAGGTCGGGACGCTTCTGCCTTGTCAGCCGCAGTGACTCCTTCAGCCGCCACAGCCGGATTTTCTCGTGATGGCCGCTCAGCAGAATCTCCGGAACCTTCTCGCCTTTGTAATCTGCCGGCTGGGTATACTGCGGATACTCCAGCAGGCCGTTCTCAAACGATTCCTCGCTGGTGCTTTCCGCCTTGATGCTGCCCTTGAGCAGCCGGATGACAGAGTCGGAGATGACCATGGAAGCCAGTTCCCCGCCGGTAAGTATATAGTCCCCGATGGAAACGAGTTCGTCAACGTGATTGTTGATGCGGGCGTCAATGCCCTCATAGTGCCCGCAAAGCAGGACCAGGTGGTCCAGTTCGGCAAAACGGTGCGCGGTCTGCTGGGTATACGGGGTGCCGGCAGCCGACATCATGACCTTCCAGCTGCCTTCCGTGCAGACATCATCCAGGCAGTCCAGCACCGGCTGGCACTTCAGCACCATTCCGGCCCCGCCCCCGAACGGGGAATCGTCCACATGCCGGTAGGAGCCCGGGGCATAGTCCCGGATATCCACGATTTCAACTTCCGCCAGCCCGCGCTGGATCGAACGGGCCACGATGGAAGTCTTCAGAAAGTCCCCGTACATTTCCGGGAACAGGGTCAGGATCGTGATCTTCATAGCAGGCCCTCAATGACGTGCACCACGATGACTTCCGCTTCGATGTCAACGTCCACAATGAAAGCCGGCACATACGGAACCAGGAAGGTCGAGCCGTCTTCGCGTTCCACCCGCAGGTTGTCCTGGGCCCCGTTGGTCGGTTCCACATCGATGACCTCGCCCAGTACATTCCCCTCTTCGTCCTGTACTTCCAGGCCGATGAGGTCAGCCATATAGAACTGTCCCTCCGGCAGCGGCGGCCGGTCACTGTCCTCAATCTGCACCTCAAAGCCCTTGTACGCTTCAATCTGATTGATATCCTGCAGGCCGGCAAAGCTGACCAGCGGATAACCCTTGTGGCGGCGGTAGGTTGCCACATTCACCGGCAGGACTTCCTGGCCGTCGGACAGATACAGCTGCTGGCCCTTCACGTACCGCTGGTCATCATAATTGGACCAGCTCTCGATTTTGACCTCGCCTTTCAGGCCATGGGTATTGATGATTTTTCCGATTGCGATTCTTGTCATATGCTCACTCCTGAAAAAGGGATGCCGTGCATCCCTCAGATCTGTTCAAACTTGATCGTTACTTTCTTGTCGTCTGTATGCGACGCCACGGACATGACCTGCCGGAGCGCCGACGCCATGGTTCCCTTACGGCCGATCAGACGGGCAATGTCGTCATTGGCTGCCGTCACCCGCAGAACCACCTCGCGGCTGTTCTCACCGGACAGGACTTCCACTGTCAGTTTATCGGGATCCTCAACCATCGGTCTGACCAGATTCAGCAGCACTTCATCCAGCTGTGCCATGATGAATTACTTCTTCTTTCCGGCTGCCTTTTCGTCGTGATACTGCTTCATAATGCCCTGGCCGGACAGAATGTTGCGTACAGTATCAGACGGCTGGGCACCATTTCTGAGCCAGTTCAGTGCCTTTTCCGCATCAACGAACACTTCTTCCGGATCAGCAGTCGGATTGATATATCCGACGGTATCGATCACCCGGCCGTCTCTCGGGAAACGGGAATCAGCCGCAACGATACGGTATCTCGGCGCCTTCTTGGAGCCCATTCTTGTCAGTCTCAGTTTAACTGCCATTGTTATATCCTCCTGTTCAACAGGACATATTCTAGCAGATAATAAAAGCCTGTCAAGTATTTTTCCTTGACAGGCAAGTAACTATTCGAGATCGTCCCGCACGAGCGGCATGAATATCATCGTATATTCATCCGAACGCAGGATCAGCAATATATCGGAACCGGTGCGCTGCCATGGTTCCCCGGCAATGGTGACTTCATCTGCCGTCCAGGTGAGGTCGTATGTGATTTCCCCGAACACGGCCGTACCGCTGCCGTCAGCTTCCAGGGTCAGTACTACTTTTTCCAGCTCATCCTGGGTATAGGTCCCTTCCGGCGTGATCTCACGGAAGAGCACGTAGTACTGCGGTTCAGCCTCGTCCGGTTCGTCAGGGGCTTCTTCACCGCGGTATGCGAACACCATGGACATGGATTCATCCCACACCGTCAGAAGGCCGTCCTCCAGGCTGTAATCCAGCGGCATGTCCGCAATCATGATGAGATTGCCGTCATATACCACTTCGTGTGTCTCGCCGTCAAGCTCCAGCCAGCCGCCGGTTTCATCCAGGTACAGCCAGCCTGTTTCCCCGTCCGTTATGGATTCCCCGTTCTGTACATACGCGGTCAGTTCATAGTAACCGCTGAGATCCGGAATATCCGGCGGTCCGGGCTGCTGTGACGGTTCCGGGGTGACTGCCGCCGGGGGCACAGGCGCTGAGCCGCGGGCAAAGGTCATCCGGGTATCTTCATGGTACAGCACCAGATACCGTCCGTTCAGTTCGTAAGGGATCTCCTCCCCGTCCAGACGGATGAGGCCGTCAGCCCATTGCAGGCTGCTCACCTCACCGTTGAGCGTGTAGGTTCCCTCCCCGCTTTTGCGCAGCACCAGCTCGGAGACAACCCCCTGGGCAGCCAGGTCTTCCTCAGCATAGGTTGTATCGCCGGAAATCATTTCCACCAGATGCCATTTGCCGATTTCCGCCTGCGGTTTCTTTTCGGCACAGCCGCACAGGGCCGCAAGGCCCGCTGCCAGCACTATCTTCAGCCATTGTTTCATCTGCAGCACCTCCTCAGCCCAGGGTCACGGTAAATGTCCGGTTGCCCTTTTTTGTATGGGAACTCAGGTGGACCGGACCGATTTCCCGCAGGTTGTGCACATGGATCCCGCCGCAGGGGATCACCCAGTCCAGGCACTTCCAGTAACGGTAGCGGGCATCATTTTCATCTGCCCAGGTTTTTACTTCGACATCCCGGGCCAGCAGCGCGTTCAGTTCCTGTTCCAGCGCTTCCGTATCCGCTTCCGCCACCAGGGCGTTCTTGTATTTATTGATGGCAAAGTCCGCCTCAATGGTTGAGGTCAGCGGGTTGTCCAGTTCATGGCCCAGCTGTTTCTGCAGCAGGCAGTGCATCAGGTGCAGACAGGTATGCAGCCTCATCTGGGTATAACGGAACTCCCAGTCCAGCTCACAGTGCACGGGCTGACAAACGAGCACCGCCGGGTCAGGAATATCCGTGACCAGTACCGGATCTCCGTTTTCATCGTGGATGGACTTCAGAACCCGGTATTCGCGGCCGGCTGCCGTCAGGGTGCCGCGGTCACTTTTCTGGCCGCCGCCCTGCGCATAGAAAATCGTGTCGGCCAGCACCAGGCACGGCTGTTCATCCAGAACCTTCACAC
>JAEEHG010000028.1 GCA_016280695.1 Solobacterium sp.
ACCCGGTAGTCTTCCAGGTCAGCCAGCTCACTGCCGATGTCGACAGCCGCATTCCGGCTGATAGTAAACTTGAAACGTTCCAGAATCCGGGCCCCGCGGAACAGGGATTCCATATGGGCGCTGATTACATCTTCAATATGAATGAACCGGACGGCTTTCTTGCCCGGCAGGCGGACAAACGGATTCAGGAAACCCGGCACCGGGGTGAGGGCCAGAACAGTGCTGCTGCGGTAATCCATCAAGGCAGCGGCGTATACAATACCGGACTGCAGCTGGGGCAGCGGGTGATGGGCATCAATGATCTGCGCACCAAGGACCGGCTGCACGGTGCTCAGGAAGTACTTCTTCAGCCACTCTTTTTCTTCCTTCGTGCACTCTTCATAGCTGACTTCCACCAGGCCTTCACGCCGCATTTCCTTCTTCAGATCCTTGTAGATTTCATCACGCTTGCGGCACAGCTTAGCCGTTGCCGCATATATTTTCTTCAGCTGCCGGGCGGTATTCAGACCGCTTTTGTTGTCGATTCTGTCTTCCTTGAGCGCTTTCATGCCGACCAGGGCGCCGACCCGGACGGAAAAGAATTCATCCAGGTTGGACGAGAAGATCGATACGAATTTCAGCCGTTCCAGCAACGGTACACCGGGGTCTGTCGCTTCGGCCAGGCAGCGTTCATTAAAGCGCAGCCATGAGAGTTCACGGTTCTGGGTATAACCCTCTTTATAAAGATCTTTTATCATGAGGCGGGATCTCCTTGATCTACAGTTTCAGTCACTCTTTTTATTCTATTATGTTTTGCGGGATGATGCACGGCTGCCTTGAAATTCGCTGTACATGCGCCCGGAAATAACAAAAAAACTGATCAGTATGATCAGTCTGTTCATGTAAATGGTGCGCCAGACAGGACTTGAACCTGCACGGGTCACCCCATACGCCCCTCAAGCGTACGTGTCTGCCGATTCCACCACTGGCGCGTGCTAGTACATTATAACCGCGAGATTCGTTTTCGTCTAGAAAAACCGCTATAATTTGCGTATGAAGAAACGGTGGATGCGATTGACAGTCCTGGCCGCTGTGCTGCTCTCTGCAGCCTGCCGGGCGGAGCCGGAAGAACAGCCGCAGGAACTGATGGCGGAACAGCAGCCGGAGGTGCTCTGCGACTATGTTTATCTGGTTGACCGGGATAACGGGCAGGTACTCTGGGATCAGGGCGCTGAAGAACGGATCTATCCGGCCAGTCTGACCAAGATGATGACCGGTATCGTTGCCCTGGAAAATATCACCGATCTGAATGATACCTTCCTGTTTACGGAAGAGGTGGTGGCCGGGCTGAAAGAGGCAGGGGCCAACCGGGCTGGGTTCTGGATCGGGGATGAGCCGACCCTGATGGACCTTGTGTACGGGGATATCCTGCCCAGCGGGGCGGAGTGTTCCCGGGCCCTGGGCTATTACCTCACCGGCAGTGAGGAGGGCCTGGTGGAGCTCATGAATGCCAAGGCGGCCGCACTGGGCATGCATGACACACACTTTGTCAATACGACCGGCCTGCATGATGACAACCATTATTCCACCTGCCGCGACATGGCCATCCTGCTGGATTACTGCCTGCATAACGACCTGTTCCGGCAGATCATCACAACGTATGAATACACGGCAGCGCCGACGGAAAACTATCCGGACGGGCTGAACATGCGCAATGCCGTGCTCATGTATGTCAACCGGGAAGACCCGCCCTATGAGAATTTCGAGATTCCCGGGTTCATCGGCGGCAAGAGCGGCTATACCATTGAGGGGCAGTATACGCTCGCTTCCGAGGCAGTCATCAACGGCATGGACCTCATCCTGGTCAACTGCCACGGCTATCTGGAACCGCATTATCCGGCTTCCATCGCCGACGCGGCCGTGATTTTCAACTACATGCGGGAAACGTGGGGCCGGCAGACCCTGTGGCAGAAAGGGGATGTCTTCACGACGCTGCGGATCCGCAATACCGTTAACGGCCGCCTCAATCTCCTGCACCGGCACACACTGGCCATGGATCTGCCGCTGACGGCAACACAGATTATCAGTGATACCGGGGAAACCGCGGATGCGCCGCTGGCTGCCGGGCATTACCTCGGCCGGGCGCAGGTCTACGCGTTTGACCGGCTCATGGCGGAAGAGCGCTTCTATGCGCTTTCCTCCTTCACAGCCACGCGGACCGGGAAAATATGGACCATCGGCTATGAACTGGCAGCGTCATACGGGATTCCGGCTGTCATCATACTGGTACTGGGCGTGATCCTGCTGGCTGTGCGGCTGCACCGGCGGCGTTCTGAATGATTTTGGTTGCAGTTTGAAGGCTTAAATCATATAATAAGGAACGTTTCGGGAGGTTTGACAATGGACTATCAGAAGATTATCAATATCGCTGTCATTGCCCACGTTGACGCCGGCAAATCCACGCTGGTCGACGCGTTTCTCAAGCAGAGCCACGTTTTCAAGGATAACGAAAAAGTGGTTGACTGCATCATGGACAGCAATGATCTGGAACGGGAACGGGGAATTACGATTTATTCCAAGAACTGTTCCGTTACATATAAGGATTACAAGATCAACATCGTAGATACCCCGGGCCACGCGGATTTTTCCAGTGAAGTGGAACGGATTATCAAGACGGTGGATACGGTTATCCTGCTGGTGGATTCTTCTGAAGGTCCCATGCCGCAGACACGTTTTGTCCTGCAGAAGTCCCTGCAGTGCGGACTGCGGCCGATTCTCCTGATCAACAAAATGGACAAACCGGATGCCCGGGCTGATGAAGTCATTGATGAAGTCTATGAACTGTTCCTGGAACTGGACGCCACGGATGACCAGCTGGACTTCCCGATTCTCTACGGTACAGCCAGACAGGGTGTAGTCCGCTACAATCCGGATGACACAAACGAGGATATCGTGCCGTTGTTTGAGACCATTCTCGCCCATACCCAGGCCTATCCGAACCTGATGGATGAACCGCTGCAGATGCAGGTCAGTGCCCTGGCATATGACGACTATATCG
>JAEEHG010000263.1 GCA_016280695.1 Solobacterium sp.
GAAATCTTTCTCCTTTTTTTGCTGTGTTTATTTCTGTTCCGGATAAGCGGCGATGGTGTCAATCAGCCACTGTCCGGTCTCCGAGAAGTCCTCCCGGACATACTCCTTTGTCTTCAGGCAGTCCGCCCGCAGGGAAGCACAGGCCTCCCCGGTTTTGGAAAAGTTCCACATGATCCAGCTGACTTTCCGCTCTTCCAGGAATTCAATCCATCTATCCGCCTCTTCCTTGTCCAGCGGGAATCCCCCGGAGGACGCGCAGATGCCGAACTCCGTCACCATGACCGGCAGTCCTTTGTCCAGCGCATAGGCCAACTGGTCCCGGTATGCCTGCCCGTGGCTGGCGGAGTAGAAGTGGAATGTGTACAGGAGATTGTCATAGTCCAGCGGGTCATCGGCAGCCAGGTGGACATCTTTTGACCAGTCGGTAGTCCCGACAATGATCACCGCGTCCGGATCGTTGTTCCTGATTACCGGGATGATCTCTTCGGCGTACTGTTTCACCGCCTGCCAGTCCGTCTTGTTGGGTTCGTTGCAGATCTCATACAGGAGATTGTCGTAATCACCAAACTGTTTGGAAAGCGTATCGAAGAACACTTTTGCGTCCTCGATATACCGGTTCGGATCCCCTTCTTCCAGCACATGCCAGTCCGCCAGGACATACATGTCATTTTCCTTCGCGTATTCAATGCCGGCCGCGACATCATCGTACAGGGCTTTCTGATTGCCGCCGGTGCAGTAGCCGGCTGAGCCGACGCCCCACGTATACAGGGCCAGCCGGATAACGTTGACACCCATGAAGCGGGAGATCTCGTAATATGTGTCCGCGTTGGTATACATATGGGAAAGCGATACCCCGTGGTTCGATACGCCCCGCAGCATCACCGGCTGCCCGTCTGCCCCGCACAGCTGGCCGTCCAGCACCTGCAGATGGCCGCGAGAGGAGGGCCGGTCCCGGCCGTCGAAAGATGTTTTCTGCGGGCTGCACGAAGCCAGCAGGAAGACACTGAGCAGGGCACTCATAATCCGTTTCATGATATCGCCTTCTTTCCATCCGGGAAGTCTGCCAGAACGGCCGCCCGGAAGCCGCGTTTCCATTCTGTATAAATCCGCCGGTCAGCTGCGGCCGGCTCACACTGTTCATTCAGGGCCAGATATACCCGCAGGCCCGCTTCCGGCCCGGCCAGATTGTACGGGTCAAACGGCAGGCCCTGCAGACCGGGCAGATAACCCTGCACATATGCTTCGCAGCGCACCAGCGGCTTCGCACCCCGGGCATCGGTAATCTCCAGATCTTTTCCCGCAAGGATTGTTTCCCGGAAGTCCAGGGCCAGCCCCGGCGGCAGAAGGATTTCCTGTTCTTCCGTCTTCAGATAGTCTTCCCGCAGCACTTCGGCAAAGGGCAGGCAGGGCATGCCGGCCGGGATATGGAACTTCATCAGGGCAATGCCGATCCGGTCCCCGTAAGCTTTCAGGAAGCCGCCGGAAGAAGTCGAGGTAAATGACAGTGTTCCCCCGGCTTGTTTCATCTCCAGATAGTCCGCGTAGCGTTCCACCCGGCTGGTGATCCTTTCCCGTGACAGATCGGCCGCAAGGAACGCCGAAAGCAGGTCCCGGCACAGTGTATACAGCCGCAGCGGGTCCGCAATGACCGCCGGATTCAGTTTCTTTCCTTCGGCAGCGCGCCGCCGTTCCGTGCCGATACCGTCATAAAACAGAGAATTGAGGGTTACATAGGCCTTCGGATCACCCCAGAACGGATCCCCGCCGGTGACGTCCCCTTCGTAATATCGGACTGCCGTCATCTGCGCCGTGGTCAGTTTCATGATGCACAACACCTCCCGCTGCTTCAGTTTCATCTTATCATGCCGGGCCGGCAGGCAAAAGAAAGCCGGATTCATCCCGGCCTTTCATGCTTATTCTTTTGTCATCGCGACCAGGATATCCCTGATGAAGTCATAGACCCGGCCGAAGGACGAGATGCTCATCCATTCCGTAACGGTATGTTCATCACCGTGGTCACAGCCCAGCGTGACAATATCCAGGCCCGGGAGTTTCTCACTGAAGACACCCAGTTCCAGCCCGCCGTGGCCGGCCAGTTCCTTCATCCGTTCACCGCCGTGCCGTTCCGCGTACATCCGCTGGGTCATTTCACGCAGTTTCGAATCGCCCATATACGGCCAGGCCGGCAGCCAGGATCCGTATTCCACCCCGGTCATGCCGCAGAGCTTCGCAATCGAGACCATGTTGTCGATATAGTCATCCGAGCAGGTCCGGGAGGAGGACCGCAGCATCGTGTTGACGGTCACCTTGTCCGCATGGGTTTTGACGACGCCCATATTTGTGGAGGTCACCGGCAGCCCCTCGATCTCCTTGCTCATCATGCGCACGCCGTTGGGCATGTTGTAGATTGTGTCGGTTACGGTCTTCGTAGCCCCGGCGCTCATCATCTGCCCGGCTTCGGCATCACTGATTTCCACGTACAGGCCCGGGTCACTGGCCTTGAGTTCATGCTGAATCTCCGCGGTTACCCTGCGGATGATATCTTCGGCAGTGCCCCGGTTTTCCGGCGCCACGGCAATGACGGCATCCGCTTCCCGCGGGATGGCATTGAACATGAGCCCGCCGGTGATCGCGCAGATTCTGAACGGGACTTTCTTTTCCACATTGTGCAGGATGCGGCCCATGATCTTGTTGGCATTGCCCAGCTCATCGGTAATCCGCATGGCCGAGTGGCCGCCCTGCAGTCCCCTGACCGCAATCCGGATGATCTCCCCGGCTGCCGGTTCGAACTCTGCCGGGCAGGACACGGTTACTTCCTGGGCCCCGGCACTGGTTGTCCACAATGCGTCCTCCGGACCGGCATCCAGGCCGATCAGGCGTCTCGCGGTAATGTCGAACGGATCAAAATCGAGGGCACCCCAGAAGCCTACTTCCTCCCCGGTGGTAAACAGGAACTCCAGCGGCGGATGCGGGAAAGCGTCAGAATCGCTGTCCATCAGGGCCAGCATGTAGGCAACCCCCTTGCCGTCATCAGCCCCGAGCGTGGTTCCGTCAGCAGTCAGGATATCGCCGTTCAGCACCAGTTTCAGCCCGTCTTTCGTAAAATCATGGACGGTATCGCCGTTTTTTTCACACACCATGTCGAGATGGGCCTGAAACAGCACCGCCGGCAGACCCTCACAGCCGGCCGAAGCAGGTTTTTTAACGACAACATTGTTCTTTTCGTCCACCCGGTGGTAAAGCCCCAGGGCTTCTGCCCGCTCCGCCACAAAACGGGCCGCAGCCGCTTCGTTGTAAGAGCCGCGCGGGATGGCTGAAATATCTTCAAAATACTTCAGCGGCAGTTTCGGTTCAAGATCCTTGAGAATGTATTCCATCGTATTACCCTTTCCTGATAATGCTGTTATTTTACCCCGGGTACGGTCTCCTGACAAACGGCCTGCCGTTTCCTGTTGATTGATTGTTAGATAATAATTTCCACTGATAATGGATTATCAGTGTCTTTTCCGTTCCGGCAGAAAGAAAACAGTGCCGTACAGCACTGTTCTGTATATTCTCAGTTGACTTCAGTCAAGCACTTTCACGTATTCGATGACCGGCTGCGCTTCCGGGGGAATCGTGCCGTTGTCATCGACCGGTTCGGCATCGGCCGCAATCTGCAGGTCCACATCCAGACCGTCCGTCACATGCCCGAAAGCCGCATAGTTGCCGTCGAGGTAATCCGCATCACCGACCATGATGAAGAACTGGGAACTGGCACTGTCCGGATGCTTTGCCCGGGCCATGGAAATCGTCCCGGTGACATGGCTGATGCTGTTGTCCCAGCCGTTGGTTTTGAATTCCCCGGGGATGTTCGTGCCTGAGCCGCCGCTGCCATTGCCGGACGGATCACCGCCCTGGATCATGAAGCCGTCCATGATCCGATGGAAGGTGAGCCCGTCATAAAAACCCTTGTTTGCCAGGTCCA
>JAEEHG010000264.1 GCA_016280695.1 Solobacterium sp.
ACGGACGATGGCCCGGCCGATCGCCACTCTCTGCCGCTGGCCGCCGGACAGGGCCTTCGGCTTGCGGTCGAGATACTGGGTAATATCCAGGATTTCCGCCGCTTCTTCAACCTTGCGGTCAATCTCCTCCTTGGAGAACTTCTTGATCTTCAGGGAGTATGCCATGTTTTCCCGCACGGTCATATGCGGATACAGGGCATAGGACTGGAAGACCATGGCAATATCCCGGTCTTTCGGTTCCACGGCATTCACCAGGTTGCCGTCGATATACAGTTCACCGCCGGAAATCTCTTCCAGACCTGCAACCATGCGCAGGGTTGTGGACTTGCCGCAGCCTGACGGGCCGACCAGCACGATGAATTCCTTATCCTTGATATGCAGATTGAATTCCTGTACGGCCACAACACCTTCATCGGTCACCTGCAGGTGTCCTGTCCGGTGCTGCTTTTCTTCCGTATCCTTCTTTTTGAAGAGGCCTTTTTTATTTGAGCCGTCCGTAACCGGATAAACTTTTTTGATATTCTTTAAAATTACTTCAGCCATTGTTTTTCTCCTTTACCCCTTCACACTGCCGGAAGTCACACCCTTGATAATGGACTTGGACAGAATTATATAGATGACCATGACCGGCAGGATCGCCATCAGCATCAGCATGTACACCTTGCCCATGTCGAACTTGGAATAATCCGCGCTCCGCAGCTGGGCAATCATGATCGGCACGGTCTTCTTGTCCGCGCTGTTCAGCAGCAGCGAAGGCATGAAGTAGTTGTTCCAGGAACCGACAAACGAGAAGATCATCTGTACGGCAATCGCCGGCTTCATAATCGGCAGGACAATCTGATTGAAGATCTTGAATTCACTGGAGCCGTAAATCCGGGCCGCCTCCACCATTTCCAGCGGCAGGGTTGCCTGCAGATACTGGTACATGTAGAAATAGACAACCGGCGCCGCGATACTCGGCACGAACAGCACCCAGAGCTTGTTGGTCAGGTTGTATTTGAAGGCCAGCTGGATAAAGCCGACCGCGCTGACCTGCGACGGGATCATCATGATCGCCAGGATGAAGATATGAACGAAATTCTTCAGCTTGAAGTTGTATACGTAGACGCCATACGCCGTCATGGCCGAGAAATATGTGGTCAGAAGCGCCGAGCAGATCGCAACGATGAAGCTGTTTTTCATGCCGGTCGGAATATTGATGGAACCGTCATGCCAGGCGTTGGAGAAGTTCTTCATGAAATTCCCGCCCGGAATGATCGTGAAGCCCGTCTTGAGCTGGGCATTGGAACGTGATGAGTTGATGATCATCAGATAGAAGAAGAACAGGCACAGGAACGCCAGGAAAACCAGAATGGCGTAAACCAGAATTCTCGAGATGAGCAGCTTCAGTTCAGCGCTTTTATTGACATCTTTCTTCATATCTGCCTCCTATTTCCTGTTGATCGTCTTGAAGACGATTCCCGAAAGCACCGCGGTGATGAAGAACAGCAGGACGGACAGGGCGCCGGCCATGCCGTAGTTCTTGGAGATGCCCAGGAAATTGTTCAGGTACATGATCAGGGTGGTCGATGTATTGTTCGGGATGCCGTGCCCGTTGGTCAGGACCTGCGGCACATCGAACATCTGGATGCCGCCGATCATGGACGTGATCAGGACATAGATGAAGATCGGCATCAGCAGCGGCATTGTAATATTGAAGAACACCTGCGTCGAGGTGGAGCCGTCCAGCCGGGCTGACTCGAAGAGCGCCTCATCAATGGACTGGATGCCGGCCATCAGCAGGATGGTCGTATTGCCGAACCACATCAGGAAGTTCATCAGCCCGATCAGGGACTGCACCGTGACCCGCATGCCCAGGAAGTTGATCGGCTTGAGCGCCATGCCGGAACTGACCAGCAGCTGGTTAACCGGTCCGACCTGTGAGAACAGGGCGAAGAACAGCATGGAGAACGCTGATGCCATGATCAGGTTCGGCATGTAGATGACGGTCTTGAAGAACTGCTGTCCCTTGATGTCAAGCCGGGTGCTGGTGAAGAACAGCGCCAGCAGCATCGCAATCGTGAACTGCGGCAGGGCACCGATGATCCACAGCCAGAGCGTATTGCCCATGAACTTGAAGATCGGCACATAACCCGATGTGTTCAGGGAGAACAGCGTCTTATAGTTCTGCAGCCCGACAAAGCGGGGCCCGATGATCGTCAGGCCGTCCCGGTAGTACTCGAAGAAGCTGTTGTATACCGTCAGCAGCTGCGGGTAGAACGTGAAGATCGTGTAAATGATGAAGAACGGTGCAATGAATATATATCCCCAGCGGGAATAGGAGATGGACTTCGTTTTTGGCAGTTTTTCTGTTTTCTGCATCGATATCCCCCTTTTCTTCCAAAATAATGAAATCTGTTTAAGAAAAAGCTGTGGCAGGTTGAACACCTGCCACAGCCATGATTCAGTTATTCAACTGTAATGCTCGGATATGTTGTACGGATGTAATCCTTGAAGTTATTGATAGCGTCTTCTCTTGTGGCAACCTGGCCGTCAAGGAATTCTGTGAAGTAAGTCTGCAGGCCTTCGTTGCAGAGCTGGTCATACTGTGTGACGTTCTGGAACTTGATGTTCTTTGCCAGTTCGGCGAACACTGCGTTCGGGTTCTGCCCGCCCAGGAATTCGGAACCGAATGTTTCGTCTTCAGCATACTTGTTGTTGACAGCCTGGTTGTTGGAGAACTGTGCTTCGTTCTTGACCAGTGCATCGCACACTTCTTCATTGTTGATGAATGTGTTCATGATGTCAGCGACCATTGTCGGGTTGTCAGTGCCGGTTGCGGCGAGCATCCATGTGCCGCCCCAGAACCAGGCCTGCGGACCCTGGCAGATAGCCCAGTCGCCCATGCATCCCTTTTCCGGATCCTGGGCGTTGGTCATGGAGAAGTTGAAGTACCATGCCGGGCCGAAGAAGCACATGGACTTGCCGTCAGCGAACATTTCGGAAGTTGCTTCATCACCCCAGATGTTGGATGTATATGCTGTGTAGCCGTTCTTGACGAACTCTTCAGACTGATCCATCCACTTCAGGATGTTGGCATCAATATTGAGCTTGCCGTCAACAACCCACGGGGAAGTCGCGTTGTTGGAGAAGACACGGTATGTAGCATTGGTTGTCGGGATCATTGTGTAGCCCTTTTCCTTGGCGGCAGCAGCTACGGCATTGAATGCATCCCAGTCCTTCAGGGCTTCCTGGACAGCAGCCGGATCATCTGTGCCGAGGACATCCATGGCGATGGAACGTCTGTAGATAACAGCAGCCGGGCAGCACTGGAAGGAAACGCCCTTGACGACGCCGTTGGCATCGGAAGCGGCTTCAACTGTGTACTTATAGGTATTGGAGAAATCTGTGACGCCGATGGACTTGACATCCATGGTGGCATCGGAATTCGTGTACTTCAGAATGTAGTCAGCTTCAGCCAGGAACAGGTCGATCTTGTCGTCAGCTGCAGCATTTGCCTGGTTCAGCAGAGCGGCATCCAGGGCATCCTGGTAAGCACCGCCGTCAGACGGATAAGTTGTCCGCTTGATGGTGACATCACCCTTCTTCAGAGTGTACTCGTCAACTACTTCATCAGCATAATACTTGCCGAGGAAGCCCCAGAATTCTTCATTCCAGGTCCAGACATTCAGGACAGCGCCTTCAGCAGTTTCATCCGCCGGAGCCGGTGTCGGATCGGCTGGTTTCTGGCAGCCAACAAGGGTAAGTACCAGAGGCATTGCCAGCAGTCCACTTAATAGCTTTTTCATCTTTTCCCTCCCGTTATTAAGTATCTTCCGGATTGACTGATCCGGATGTTGTACACCGGATCTTTATTCTCCGGTTACGACCTTGATTGTGCTGACCGTGTTTCCTTCGATCAGCCGGCCCATGACGACAGTCTGTTCCGTCATGGCTTCAGGATTCTCTATCTTTTCAATCAGTCTCCGGCAGGCTGCCCTTCCGAGCGTTTCCGTATCCTGCCGGTATGTTGTCAGGCCGATGACCCGGGCCAGGCGGATGCCGTCATAGCCCATGGCCGAGATGTCTTCCGGAACTCTCAGCCCCGCGTCCTGCAGTACTTTCATACTGCCGAGGTAGGAGTAATCGTCCGGAAAGATGATGCAGGTCGGCCGGTTGTCCAGCGCGATCAGTTCCGCAGTCCGTTCCGCACACAGTTCCATGTCATGGTACAGGCTCTCCGTCACCCAGGCCGGATCCGGCTCGATGCCCAGTTCCCGGCAGGCCCGGTAGAAGCCCATCATCCGTTCTTTCGTGACATCGGTCAGCTCCCCGTGCATGAACGCAATCCTGCGGTGGCCCTTGTCGTAGGCGTAATGCACCAGTTCCTGCAGGCCGCGGGCATTGTCCGAAACCACCGCCGGGCAGCAGCCGCTGATGTAGTCCACCGTCACTACCGGCAGGTCCGATGTGATCAGTTCCTGGATCTGCGGATCCGCGAAGTCGGCCGAGATCACCGCCACCCCGTCGAAGTTTCTGTATTCACAGTGCTTCAGGAAGGTGGATGGCCGCCCGCTGATCGTGCGGCTGATAAACGTGATGTCGTAGCCGGATTCCTCGGCGGTGTTCTTGAAGCTTTCAAGAATCTCCGAGAAGTATTCATGGGCCAGGCCGGCCGATGTGCTGTCAATGAACAGGACGCCGATGCTGTAGGTGCGGTTGGTTTTCAGAGCCCTGGCAGAGGCGTTGAGCATGTAGCCCATTTCCTCGGCCTTGCGCAGGATTCTGTCGCGGGTTGCTTTGGATATATCCTCTTTTCCATTCAGCGCTTTCGAGACCGTGGCCACTGATACGCCGCAGCTCTGCGCTATTTCCTTCATCGATATCACAGGCACCTCGCACAGAAATCTTAATCGTTTACGCAACATCAGTATATCATCTTTTCGGAAAATGCAACATATTTTTTTGGAAAACGCTTCCAAATTCACTTTTTTCTTGTTTTCTGGCCGATTTCCCTTTATTCTAAGGTCAAAGAACTACGTAATCGATTTCGTTGCGCGTTTCGCATTTTTGACGATCAGGAGGAAATTATGAAATTCGGACACTTTGATGACCTGCACCGCGAATATGTAATTGAGAAATATGAAACACCCCTCCCCTGGATCAACTATCTGGGCAGTGACGCCTTCTTCACCCTGCTGTCCAATACGGCCGGCGGCTATTCTTTCTATAAGGATGCGAGACTGCGGCGGATCACCCGCTACCGGTACAACAACCTGCCGCTGGACCAGGACGGCTTCCATATGTATATCAAAGACGGTGACACGGTCTGGAACCCGGGCTGGCAGCCGGTGCAGACCCCGCTGGACGCGTATGAGTGCCGGCATGGCCTCGGCTATTCCGTCATCACCGGGACGAAAAACGGCGTAACGGCAAAACAGGAACTGTTTGTTCCGAAAAACGACAATATCCTGCTGAACCGGGTAACCCTGACCGCCGGCAATGATGCGAAGGATCTGGATCTGTTCTCTTTTGTGGAATTCTGCCTCTGGGACGCGATGGATGATTCTTCCAACTTCCAGCGGAACTACTCCACCGGCGAAGTCGAAGTGGAAGGCAGCGCCATCTACCACAAGACAGAATACCGGGAAAGAAGAAACCACTACGCGGTCTTCTATGCCAACCGGGAAGCAGATTCCTTTGATACCAGCCGGGATGCTTTCATGGGTGTGTACGGTTCACCGAAAAACCCGCAGGCGGTGCAGAACGGCCACTGCAGCAATTCCATCGCCCATGGCTGGCAGCCGGTCGGAGCCCATCATTTCCATGTTCATCTGGAACCGGGTGAAACATTCCGGGTCATCTTCGGACTGGTCTATACCGAAGTGGATGAGGAACAGAAATTCACAGCCCCCGGCATTATAAATAAAAAACCGGCAAGAGCTGTCATGGACCGCTACATGTCCGATGAACAGTTCGACAGCGCCTTTGCCCGGCTTGGGGAGTTCTGGTCTTCCCTGCTGGCCGGCTTTGAAGTCAATACGGAGAATCCGGTCGTCAACCGGATGGTCAATATCTGGAACGCTTACCAGTGTAT
>JAEEHG010000265.1 GCA_016280695.1 Solobacterium sp.
ATCGTCATATTCGGCAGCGAAGACCTCGTCACCATCCGGTTCCTGGAACAGAACATAGTTTTTGCCGGTGTTTTCATCCGTAAAGGTCAGGACGATTTCCATGGCCCTCTCGTTGCCTTCATCGTCGATTACGAACATTGTATTGTTTTCATCAAGCATATTTTTTTACCTCATAACAAAAGGCGTGCTGCGCCTTTTATTCCGCACGCGGCCAGCCGCAGGCAAACTCCTGCCGCTGGCCGGTCAGTTATTCTTTCTTTTCCGGGTTTCGGCCCGGTCTTCCTCAGTGATTCTCTTCCAGATAGAACCGGACGAGTTCTTCAATGATCTCATGCCGCTCAACAGACTGAATGATGCTGCGGGCATTGTTGTGGCTCGAGATATAAGCCGGATCATTGGAGATCAGATAGCCGGCCAGCTGATTGATGGCATTGTACCCTCTTTCTTCGAGGGCAGTCTGCACCAGCTGCATGATCTGCCGGATATTCTGGCGGCGGATTTCCTCCGCGTTGTAGCTCATGGTTGGTGATATTTCTTTTCTTGTCATCTTTCTCACCTCTGCCTATTATTCTAAATCAGGCATAATTAATTGTATAGCAAAAGGAAAAAGAATGGGCATCGCCCATTCTTATTTTTTTGTTAAGCGTTCAGTTTTGCCCGGACAGTCTCAAGTGCTTCCGCAACCGCCGCGACATTCCGGCCGCCGGCCTGCGCCATGTCAGGACGTCCGCCGCCGTTGCCGCCGGTTACCTGGGCTGCCGCCTTGACCAGATCGCCGGCCTTGAAGCCCCTGGCAATAGCTTCCTTGGAAGCAGCGCAGACAAAGGTCACCTTTTCACCCTTGACACTGGTCAGGAAGACCAGACCGTTCTGCATCTTGTTGCGCAGCAGCTCGGCATGGCTCTTGAGCTCATCCGTTTCGGCGTCATCCATGCGGACAAACAGCACATTGAGGCCGTTGATTGCTTCGGCATGGCTGAGCTGGCTGTCCGCCCGCGCAGCGAGAGCCTGTTCCCTGGCCTGAGCGTTTTCCCGGCGCAGTTGGGCAATCTCATCCTGCAGCTGCATGATCTTTTCCTTCATCTCGGCATAGCTCTGCATCTTCAGGACACCGGCACATTCGTACAGATAATCCTCGGCGGCCTTGAAATCCTCATACGCGCCGAGCTTGGTACGGACGGTAATCCGGCGTACACCGGAACCGATGGATTCCTCAGAGACAATCTTGAAGACGCCGATTTCACCGGTATTGGCAACGTGGGTGCCGCCGCAGAGTTCCTTGGAGAAATCACCCATGGTGACGACTCTGACATTATCACCGTACTTTTCATCAAACAGCGCGATGGCGCCGGAATTCTTTGCCGCATCGATATCCATGACTTCGGTGCTGACCGGGGCACCGGCCGCGATCATTTCATTGACCCGGTGTTCGATGGCATGCAGTTCTTCATCGGTAACTTTCTGATAATGTGTGAAGTCAAAGCGGGCATAGTCCGGACCGCAGAAGGAGCCGGCCTGCTGAACATGGTCGCCGATAATGCGCTTGAGGGCGGCCTGCAGCAGATGCAGGGAGCTGTGGCTGGCCCGTGTCTTCTCACGGCGCTCGAAATCGTATGACCCTTCCACAGTATCGCCGAGTTTCAGGGTTCCCTCTTTGACGACGATATGATGGAGATGCTGGGCATGCGGTGCCTTCTTGACTTCCGTCACATCTGCCTTGAAGCCGTCTGCCCACAGGCAGCCGGTATCGTAGATCTGGCCGCCGGATTCTGCATAGAAGCAGGTCTCACTGAGGATGACATCGCCTTCATCCGCAACGGCATCCGTCCTGACGCCGTCCTTGAACAGCCCGATGACTGTGCCCTTGCAGGTCCTGTCGGTATAGCCGGTGAATTCCGAAGGTTCAACGAAATCCATCAGGTCCTTGGACTGGGAGCCCATGGACTGTTCATCACTGCGGGCCCCGCGGGAACGTTCCTTCTGTTCCTGCATGGCTTTTTCAAAGCCGGCCATATCAACCGTGAAACCCTGTTCTTCGGCGATTTCCGAAGTCAGTTCCTTCGGGAAGCCATAGGTATCGTAGAGCTTGAAGACCACTTCACCCGGCAGCGTCCTGCTTTCCGCGTGCTTCTTAAGTTCTTCGTTCAGCAGGCTTTCACCATTGGCCAGGGTGCTGTGGAATGTTTCTTCTTCCGTCTTCACCTGGCGGGCAACCAGATCGATCTTTTCGAGCAGGTACGGATAGTAATGCTTCATATTCTCGGCCACGACCGGAACCAGCGTATACATGAAGCTGCCGGAGATCCCGAGCTTGATGCCGTAGCGGACAGCCCTTCTCAGCACCCGGCGCAGCACGTAGCCGCGGCCTTCGTTGGAGAAGGATGCACCGTCAGCCAGCGCAAAGGTAACAGTACGGATATGGTCGGCGATAACCCGGTAAGCCATCTTGTATTCCCGGTCACTGTACGGATGCTTGGCCAGCTTTTCAATCGCGGCGATGATCGGCAGGAACAGGTCGGTATCGAAGTTGGTCTCACCGCCCTGGATCAGGCAGGTCAGCCGTTCAAGGCCCATGCCGGTATCGATATTCTTCTGCGGCAGTTCCTTGTACTGCGTACGCGGCATTTCATCCGGCTTGCAGTCATACTGGGAAAAGACAACGTTCCAGACTTCAATGTAGCGGTCATTCTCGATGTCATCGAAGAACAGTTTTTCACCCAGACCCTGCGGATCGTATTTCTCACCGCGGTCATAGAAGATTTCACTGTCCGGGCCGCCCGGGCCTTCACCAATCTCCCAGAAGTTGTCTTCCTTCTTGCAGATGTGGGTCGGGTCTACATCGGTTTTTGTTGTCCAGATGCGGTATGCTTCAACATCATCCGGATAGATTGTCACGTACATCTTGCTCTTGTCAAAGCCGATCCATTCCGGTGAAGTCAGGAATTCCCAGGCCCACGGAATGGCCTCTTCCTTGAAGTAGTCACCGATGGAGAAGTTGCCGAGCATCTCAAAGAATGTGTGATGCCGGGCTGTCTTGCCGACATTCTCGATATCGTTTGTACGGATCGATTTCTGGGCGTTGGCAATGCGCGGGCACTGCGGCTTTTCCGTACCGTCAAAGTACTTCTTCAGCGGGGCCACGCCGGCGTTGATCCACAGCAGTGTGGGATCGTTGTGCGGAACCAGGGACGCACTCGGGAAAATCATGCTCCCCTTGGAAGCGAAGAAATCCAGGAACATCTGCCGGATTTCATCGGAACTGAGCTGTTTCTGTGCCATGTTTTATTTCCTCCTGGAATAAAAAATTCCTGCTCACATGAGCAGGAACGAATGACCGCGGTACCATCCTGTTTCGCATGCAGTGCATGCGCGCTTAATTATTCCTTAACGCAGAATCACGGCGGGTATTGACCGCTCTCCGAAGGAGCTTCGCATTTCCCTGTCCGGAAACTTGCACCGGCCGTTTCCTCTCTTCAGGCACAGACAGAAATGTTACTTATCTTCATCACAGATTTATCCGTATGTTATCACAATTACATGCGTAAGAAAAGAGTTAATTTACATTGCGAACGGATCACTGAAAGCGGCAATGATCTTCTCTTTCAGGGTTGTATTGCGGCGGTGTCTTTCCAGGGTTTCCACCCCTTTGAGGAAAGCGCCGGCCTCACCCAGCAGGACCAGTGACTGCCGGGCCCGGGTAACCCCTGTATAGATCAGATTTCGCTGCAGCATGATGCTGTGCTGCCAGGTGACCGGCATGACGACAATCGGATATTCACTGCCCTGGGACTTGTGGATGGAAATGCAGTAAGCAAGCGTGATGTTGTTGAAGGTCTCCGGCGTGTATTCCACATAGATCCCGTCGAAATTGACAACAATGACCGGTTTTCTGGTTTCTGTTTCCGCGGCGTATTCAATGGCTTCGAGTATGCCGATGTCACCGTTGTAGACATCATCATCCGGCTGGTTTTTCAGCTGCAGGATCTTGTCCCCTTCCCGGAAAGTCAGGTAACCGTGTTTCAGTTCCCGTTTGTGCCGGGACGGTCCGTTGAAGCATTCCTGCAGCGCGTTGTTGAGAACGTCGATGCCGGCCTTGCCGTTGTACATCGGGGCGATCACCTGTACGTCGTTCATCTCATAGCCTTTGTCGAGCGCTGACTGCACGATCGTCAGCACCTGGTCACGCAGTGTACCGGTCCGGTTTTCGAGGAACACGACATCGTTATGATAACGGGAGAAATCCACATCCCCGTTATGTATGTCATGGGCCAGGCTGATGACATCGCTGCCCTCTTTCTGCCGGTAGATATGGTTCAGCCGGACCAGCGGGAACATCTCGGCCGCGATCAGGTCACGCAGCACACAGCCGGGAGATACCGACGGCAGCTGGTCTTCATCACCAATGATGCAGATTTTGCGGACATGCTGCGAAGCTTTGAGCAGGTTATAGAACAGCCAGTCATCCACCATGGAAAATTCATCCACGATCAGCAGATCAGTCATGACCGGGTCTTCTTCATTCTTGCCGAACGTATTTGTTTCCAGATCCCACCGCAGCAGCGAATGCACGGTAAAGGTCTCGGTTTCAGTCAGTTCGGAAAGGCGCTTGGCGGCCCGGCCGGTCGGGGCTGCGCAGACAATCGTGCTGCCCGGATACAGCATGCGGTACAGGTCCACCATGGCCCTGACCACAGTGGTCTTGCCGGTGCCGGGACCGCCGGTCAGGATGACAAACGGAGATGTAAAGAACTGCTCAATGGCGCGGATCTGGTCTTCGTCATATGTAATACCGAGATTCTGCTGCATCTGCCCGAGATACTGGTGCAGCAATCCGTCATCCACAGGTTCGCTGTCCTGATAAGGAAAGCCGGCCAGGAAGGCACTGATGCCGGTTTCCGCTTCATGCTGGGTTACAGGATATATGCGGTTTTCTTCGCGGACCAGCTGGTGATGCAGCAGGGTTTCCTGCAGCAGCGCGTCAAAATCCGCTGCGATATCCGGGGTTTCTTTCCGGAAGCGCTCTGCCAGTACATCCACATCCGTCCAGCTGTCACCCCGGGCCACACAGAGATCCATGCACAGGGAAATCAGCAGGGCATACAGCCTTCTTTCATCATCCCGGGAAAACCCCAGGCTCATGGCCATTGCGTCAGCGGTTTTGAAGCCGAAGCCGTCACATTCCTCTATTACCCGGTAGGGATTTTCCTTGAGTTTGCTGAGGGCTTCCTTGCCATAGGCCCGGTTCAGGCGGATCAGGTTGCGGATCCCGACCCCGTGAACATTGAGAAACCAGACAAGCTCACTCATGCCGTCCTCTTCTCCCTGAATACCCTCATAAATAACCCTGGCCTTGTCAGCAGACAGGCCCGGTACTGTATACAGGATCTGATCATCCTCACGGATCAGCTGCAGGCAGTTATCCCCCAGCATGTCTACGATTTTCTCGGCAGTCTTGCGGCCGATACCGGTAAACTGTACCCCGGACAGATAGCGGATCACCCCCTCCCGCTCTTCCGGCAGGAGGCGCTCCACGGAACTGATCTGAAACTGCATGCCGTAACGCGGATGCTCACCATATTGGCCGGTAAAACGGTACAGGATATCCGGTTCCACTTCCGGGATGATGCCGGTCGCCGTAATGTTTTTCTCCTGGGTATCGTTGAGCCTGATCCGCAGCACGGTATAAAAAGTCGCATCATTGCGGTAGACAATGTATGTGACTTTGCCGGTAAATGATGTCAGTTCTGCGGTTTCGCTCATTCAGTCTTCCTTCACGTAGTTCCGGATCATGGCCATCAGGTCCTGATCCTGCTGATAAACGGTATCAATTGTACCGGAAGCGATCAGGATATCGTCTTTATAGAAGACGGCTTCCTGGCCGGGGGTGATGCCTTCATAGCCCTGGTATACGGCAGTCAGTGAGCCGTCATGGTTTTTGCGCAGCGTTACGGGCCGGTCCGGCTGGCGGTAGCGGAACTTGGCCATGCAGGCACATTCGTCAGAAAAGTCATCAAGCAGATTGACTTCCGTTACAAGACACGAATCAGAGCAGAGCCACTGCTTCCTCCCGGCTTCATCCGTGACATACAGTTCGTTCTTTTCGATATCCTTGCCGCAGACATAGTAAGGCCCGGTGCCGCCGATATCGAGTCCCTTGCGCTGACCGATCGTATAATAAAACACACCCTGATGCCGCCCGACAACTGTTTTATTCGCCAGAAAAACTATATTGCCCTCTTTCATCGGCAGATAATTCTTCAGGAATTCACGGAAATTGCGTTCACCGATAAAACAGATACCGGTGGAATCCTTTTTATCCGCAACCGGCAGGTTCTGATCAGCCGCAATCCGGCGGATCTCCGGCTTGGTGAGATGTCCCAACGGGAAAACCACATGATCGAGCACCTCCCGGCGGATCTGGCACAGGAAATATGACTGGTCCTTGTTGCGGTCGTCTGCCTTCATCAGTACGGCATGTCCGTCCCGTTCGCCGATGCGGGCATAATGACCTGTAGCCAGGGTTTCAAAGCCCTTGGACCGGGCAAATTCCAGGAAATGATCAAATTTGATGTAGCGGTTGCAGAGAATATCCGGATTCGGCGTCCTGCCCTTCCGGTATTCCTTCAGGAAAGTCTGAAATACTTCCTGCCAGTACTCCTCAATGAAGTCAATCCGCAGCAGTTTCAGACCGAGCG
Source organism: Solobacterium sp. (assembly GCA_016280695.1). Classification (GTDB taxonomy): domain Bacteria; phylum Bacillota_I; class Bacilli_A; order Erysipelotrichales; family Erysipelotrichaceae; genus Bulleidia. Next base: position 6,696 of record JAEEHG010000265.1, read on the forward strand.
CGTCAGCCACCAGCTTTGCGTCATTGTAGTCCTTTTCCTGCGTACAGACCGGGTCATCGAGTGTGGGATTGCCGAGAATGTCATCATTGGCGGCAGAATCCCAGTTGCGCATGAAAGCACAGGTGACATCGTATCCCTGCTCTTTCAGCAGCCATGCCGCGACGGCGCTGTCAACACCGCCGGATAATCCGACCAGAACTCTCTTCTTCATAATATGATCATTATACAGAAAATAAGGCATTTCTGCCTTATTCCTTTGTGATTTCCTCAGTTGCTCTGACCAGGCCGCACCCGTCCCAGCCCGGGCAGCCGCCGTCACAGCAGTCACTGACCCCGCGCAGGGCTTCCGGCACGAACATGGATACTTCCTCTGAATCGTAGCCGACCTGGAAACTCTTTTCATCCAAGATAATCGGACGCTTCAGGACACTCGGATTCGCTTTGATGAAGCCGATCAGTTCATCCGTTGACATCTCATCAATATCGATTTTGTTTTCCTGGATGATCTTAGACCGTTTCGATACGATATCATCCGTACCGTTTTCACTGCGCATGAGCAGATGCTTGATTTCCGTATCATTC
>JAEEHG010000266.1 GCA_016280695.1 Solobacterium sp.
ACGAGGAATATCTGCGCACGAATATGCAGATGATATTCCAGGACCCGATGGCCTGCCTGAACCCCCGCAAGAAGGTCAAGGAGATCATTGCCCAGGGCCTGGAAATCCATCACATGTACAAAGACCAGGCTGACCTTGACGAAAAGGTCAATACGATTCTCGAAAAGGTTGGTCTGTCGCGGGAACACGCCACCCGTTACCCGCAGCAGTTCTCCGGCGGCCAGCGGCAGCGGATCGGCATTGCACGGGCGCTGGTGCTGAATCCGAAGCTGGTCATTGCGGATGAAGCGATTTCCGCGCTTGACGTCTCGATTCAGGCCCAGGTTGTCAACCTGATGAAGGACCTGCAGGATGAACTCGGCACGACCTATCTGTTCATTGCCCACGACCTGTCCATGGTCAAGTACATCTCCGACCGGATCGGGGTCATGCACCTGGGCCACCTGGTAGAAACAGGCACGACGGATGAAATCTTCAAAAACCCGGTGCATCCATATACGAAGTCACTGCTGTCGGCGATCCCGAAGCCCAATCCGCGGGTCGAAAAGAACCGGATTGCCCTGACCTATGACAAGAAGAAGGAAGGCGTTGACTACACCATCGGTACGGTTCACAAACTGACCGATACCCACAGTGTTCTGGCCACGGACGAAGAGTTCGAGCGCTGGATCAAGGATACAAGTTATTAATGAACAAAAGGCGGTGAATCCGCCTTTTGTGCTAGTATGATGGTATGAAACTCTCAGATATCAAAGCAGAACTGCAGGACGAAGAAGAAACAGAACAGGAAGCCCCGAAACTGCCGGATCCGGAAACCCTGGCGGAAATCAACCGGCAGACCAGAAAGCGCCTGCAGTATTTCCGGACGGTGTACTACACCCTCGGTTCGGTCTTCATGATCGCCGGCATCCGGTTCTTCATTGTCAAGGAACCGGTCACCGGACTGATCTTTCTGGCCTTGAGCTCGGTGATCTCCCTGTTCGGCAGGATCTGCGAATCCGCCCTGAAGGACATCTGAAAGCAGCTTCGGCTGCTTTTTTTACCGGCCGCAGTCTTCCGGGTCGGCTCCCTGGTAATAGATGTCGGAGACGATCGGCTGGCCGTCCTCGCCGAGCAGCGGGGTCAGCCCGCCGGCGTAACCGCTGGCATGAAACAGATAGTTCACGCCGGTTTCCTTATCAACCCAGATTTCCATAACGGTCATGGTTCCCTGTGAATAAATCTTCTCAAATCTTTTGTCATCAAACATATTGTCAGCCTCCTCATAAATTACAGCCGTATCCATTATACAAGAAAACAGGACCGTTACAGTCCTGTCTGTTATCCATGGTGGAGCTGATGGGATTCGAACCCACGACCCCCTGATTGCGAACCAGGTGCTCTCCCAGCTGAGCTACAACCCCGTCAGATGCGCATAGATATTCTAGCACATCAGATATGGTTATTCACACAAAAATTTCAGTTCGGCCCGGCCGTCTTCATAGGTCAGGTCCAGCAGGGCCCCGCAGATCATGGTCAGGCACGGCTTGGTATGGCCGATATCCGCCTCATAGAAGACAGGAATATCGCTGAACACGCGGCTGAGGGCTTCCTCATAGGTCATGCCGGTGTCGGAAGACGGGAAGCAGTGCCGGCCGATGATAATGCCGTTGGCGTGTTCAAACCAGCCGGCGTACTTCATCTGCAGCAGGGTGCGGTAGAAACTCTCGGCGGACAGGGCATAGTTGTCAAAGAACCAGATCAGCCCGTCCCGGCGGTAGCGCCTGATAAAGGAGGTAACCGCATCATACGGGGTGCCGATGAGATCCTTGAGCACATCGATGCAGCCGCCCACACAGCGGCCGCTGATCTCGGCTGACAGCACATTGCTCTGCCAGCGGGCCGGCTTACCCAGTTCCAGGGGGACATCGGCATACGGTGCGTGGCTGTCAATATGACTGAAACTCTTCTGCACCACGGCCTCGCCGCCAAGGATGCGCAGGCTGTCCCTGACGAAACGGAAGCGTGAACTGACGTCAAAACTGCCGGCATTCATGCCGTAGATCGTGGCGATATCATACTTCATCGTCAGCGGGAACAGCAGGCTGGTCGGATCAGAAGCGCCCCACACCCATTTCGGATGCTGTGCAAACAGGTCCCAGTCACAGCAGGGCAGGATTTCATACAGGAAGTCACCGCCGGTCGCGGCCATGATGGTATTCACGGAATCATCAGCGAACAGTTCAGCCAGTTCATCAGCCCGCTTTGAAGCTTCGGCGCTGCGGATGCCGTCCACCCGTACACTGGCTGTCTCTTTGACGCGGTAACCGGCTTTCTTCAGGTTTTTAACGGCCAGATCGAACTCTTCCGGTTTGTGTCCGACCCCGGCACTGGGGGCACAGATGCCCAGAACATCACCTTTTTTCGGAAATGACGGATAGATCATAATTGTTCCTCCCTCAGAAAAATCATAACATGAAGATTACCGGGAAACGGATTGGAAATCATATATGCTATAATAACCGTGCTTTGAAAAATAACCGGAAAACAAAGCTGTTCCGGGCTGGAGGCATATGACAGAAACGCTTGGCTTCGGCAGTCTGTTTCTCGAAGGACTGCTGGGATTCTTCTCACCGTGTGTGCTGCCGCTGATTCCGCTGCTGTTCGGGTATCTGACTTCGGGCATGCAGGAGGCTTCGGCCAGCCAGCGCCGTATCCGTACACTCCTGCGGACATTGTTCTTTGTCCTGGGAATCTGTTCGGTCTTTTTCCTGATGGCCCTGGGTTCCTATGCCTTCGGTATGTTCATCCAGAACCACGCGCGGCTCTTCCAGATGTTCGGCGGGATGTTCCTGATCCTGTTCGGCCTGCACGCGGCCGGGCTGGTCCAGATTCCTGCCCTGGAGAAAGAACACCGGATCGGGCGGATGCAGAACGGTCCGATGAACCTGCTGCAGGCTTTCCTGATGGGTTTCTTCTTCAGTTTTGCCTGGACCCCGTGCAACGGTCCGCTGCTGGCTTCGGCCATTGTCATGGCATCCACGGCTGCCAGCCGGATGACGGG
>JAEEHG010000029.1 GCA_016280695.1 Solobacterium sp.
AGGCCGATGATGGCAGAACGGAACAAGAAAGCACTGGGACGGGGGCTCGACTCGATCTTCGGGCAGGACGTCAGCCAGTTCCTCGATGAAATCCAGTCAAATGGCCGGGAAGCGCCGGGCCGCCGGGAGATCGAGGTGGCAGTCAGTGAGATCAGGCCCAATCCCTATCAGCCCCGGAAAGAATTTGATGAGAAAGCCCTGAACGAACTGGCGGATTCCATTAAACTGCACGGGATCTTCACCCCGCTGCTGGTCCGCAAGAGCGTGCGCGGTTATGAACTGATCACCGGTGAACGGCGCCTGCGGGCCGCCAAGATTGCCGGCCTGACCACGGTGCCGGCGATCTCTGTCGATTTCACCGATGAACAGATGATGGAAATTTCCATCCTGGAGAATGTCCAGCGGGAAGACCTGAATCCGATTGAAGAAGCCTCCGCCTATGAGAGCCTGATCAGCCGGCTCGGTTATACCCAGGAAAAGCTGGCCCAGCGGGTCGGCAAATCCCGGGAATACTGCGCCAACATGCTCAGACTCCTCAAACTGCCGGCCGATGTACAGGATATGGTGACGAGCCGCAGGCTCACCATGGGCCATGTCCGGCCGCTGCTGGCCCTGAAGGATGAAAACGAGATGTATGACGCCGCCCTGCACGTGCTGAAGAACAAGATGTCCGTGCGGGAAGTCGAAGCTTACGTCCGTGAACTCAACGGCGGTAAGAAAAAACATGTCCGCCGGGAAAAGGTCAAGGATCCGTGGATCCGGGATCTGGAATACCGGCTGTCCGGCAAGCTCGGCACAAAAGTCGAAGTGACCGGCAAAGCCCTGAGTGTCAGCTACAGCAGCACGGATGACCTGAACCGCATCCTTGAACTGCTCGGCTGCCTGGAAGAACAGGAAAGCTGACCTATTTGTTAAATGCATGAATTTTTTCACAAATATGCATATGCTGTTATCGTACAATCATATAAGATTGACGTGGCAGGACCCCGTCTCCGGGTTGTAAAGCATTGCCGGAACGGCTATTATTAATAAATACTGGGAAAGTGCGAATGACTGCGAAGACCTGGAAAATTTACCGGATCCTGCTGGGCCTCTCGATCTGTCTGGCTGCTGTGGACTGGCGCCTGACGACGGGGTATGTCCTGGGGGCCATCGGCAGTCTGCTGCATCTGAAGCGGGTGGAGCGCTACTGCGACATCGTGCTCGGCCTGAATGATGCGTCGGAAAAGCAGGCCCGGATCAGCTTTCTCAGCAATTATGCGCTGATGGCGGCGTTTCTGATACTCGCTGCCGTTATGCCGCAGGTATTCAACCTGTTTACAACAGCCATCGGCCTCTCGGCGGTGAAGATCGCCCTGGTAGCCGAGGCCCTGACTGACAGAAAGGAGGGTGGAAATGGAGCTTAAACTGCAGGCGGATGTGTTTTATATCCTGCTGGTAACCCTGATTATCGTCATGGCGTTACTCATTATTTCCGGCAGGATCAAAAAGGCGGATCCGCTGGCAAAGCCGTCCGGCCTGATTGTGGCAGTGCTGACGGGGGTGGAAAAGGTACACCAGACGGTCAGTGAGAATGTCGGCCCGAAGAACGCGGAACTGTTCACGCCGTATATCCTGACCATATCGATTTATATTTTCCTTTCCAATATCATCAGCCTGTTCGGCGTATCATCGCCGACGGCCAACCTCAGTGTTACGCTGACCCTGGCGATCATCACCTGGATCATCACCCAGGTGGCATCGTTCAAGTACAGCGGGGCAAAGGCGTGGTTCCACAGTTTCCTGGAGCCGATCCCGGTGTTCCTGCCGATCAACGTACTGAGCAAGTTCTCTTCGATCATCTCCATGTCGCTGCGTCTGTTCGGCAATATTCTCTGCGGCGGCATCCTGATGACGCTGGTCTATGCCGGCGCGCAGGGACTGTCCAATATGATTGCCGGATGGTTCGGTGCCAACGGCAGTGTATTCAACTTCATGGGCCCGGTCATCGCACCGGCGCTGCATGCCTACTTTGACATCTTTGCCGGCTTCATTCAGACGCTGGTATTCGTTACATTAACCATGGTATTCGTCGGGGTGGAAGTACCGGACGAATTAAAGCAGAAATAAAGGAGGAGCTTTCTATGGATATCGTTAAGGGTTTGATCGCAATTGGTGCAGGCATCGCTGTCTGTGCCGGCATGGGTACCGGCGTCGGTGAAGGTATTGCCGCGGGCCGTGCCATTGAAGCTATGGGCAGGAATCCGGAGATGCTGCCGCAGCTGCGTTCCAACATGATCCTTGGTATTGCGCTGTCTGAAACAGCGGCCATCTACGGTCTTCTGATTGCGATTATTCTGATCTTCGTATACTGATCAAGGTGGAAAGATGATTGACATTGATGTATATAACCAGTTAATGCCCAATCCTCTGACCATGGCAGTACAGCTTCTCAGTACATTAGTTATTTTCCTCGTTGTCAGACACTACCTGTGGGCTTCCATCAAGGACTACCTGGCCCGCCGCTCCGACAAGATGCAGGAGGACCTCGACGCCAGTGAGAAAGCCCGGGCCGAAGCCCTGGCTGACCGCGACGTTGCCTCGCAGCAGCTGAAGGAAGCGGCCGTCCGTTCGGAGGAAATCGTGAACGCGGCTGTGAAGGAAGCCAAGACCCAGAAGGACACCATTCTTGCGGAAGCCGGCAAGGAAGCGGATGCGCTCCGCAAGAAGGCGCATGACGACATCGAAGCCGAGCGGCGTGAAATGTACGGCTCCATGAAGAAGGAAATGATCGAAGTGGCCATGGCCGCAGCCGAGAAACTGCTGGAAGACCAGGACGGGGTCAGCCTCGACCGGCAGGCAGTTGATGCTTTTGTAAAGGAAGCGGCAGTCCATGGCGAGTGAGGTCGCTGTCCGCTACGCGGAGGGGCTGTTTGCCCTGGCAAGGGAAAACGGTACTGTCAAGGATAAGAAGGATCAGTGTGACATTCTGCTGAAGCTTTATGATGCGAATCCGGAGCTGACCGGTTTTTTCCGTGCCGCAAAGATCACCGATGAAGAAAAGAAGGACTTTGTGGAACGGATCTTCGGATCAGTAACGGACCAGGAAATGCGCAACTTTATCAAACTGCTGATCGATAAGGCAAGAGAAGGCATTTTAAGGGAATCCCTGAATGAATTCATCCGTCTCGCGGATGAGGAACTGGGCATCCAGCCGGCTACGGTATGGTCGGCCCGGGCGCTGCCGGAAGCGGAAATGCAGCAGCTGAAGAAATCACTGGAAGAAAAGACCGGGAAGGAAATCCATCTGACCAACCGGGTCAATCCCGATCTCATTGCCGGCATCAAGGTAACCGTCGGCAATAATGTGACCGATATGACCATGCGGAGCCGTATCGATCACCTGAAAGAAACACTGCTGAAAGGAGGAGGACAGGCATGAAGGAAATCAGACCGGAAGAGATCAGTGCCCTGATCAAGGAACAGATCAAGAACTACGGCAACAAGATCCAGTCCGACGATGTCGGATACGTCATCAGCGTCGGTGACGGTATTGCCATGGTTCAGGGCATTGACAAGGCGATGTCCTCAGAACTGCTTGATTTCGGCCATGATATTTACGGCATGGTGCTGAACCTGGAAGAAGACCACATCGGTGCGGTTCTTCTGGGTGATGATTCACTGATCAAGGAAGGGGACGAGGTGCGCCGGACAGGAAGAGTTGTTGAGGTTCCAGTCGGTGATGCGCTGCTTGGCCGCGTTGTCAATGCGCTGGGTCAGCCGGTAGACGGCAAGGGCCCGGTGGTAACGGACAAGAGCCGGCAGATCGAACGGGTCGCGCCGGGTGTCATGACCAGACGTTCCGTTTATCAGCCGCTGATGACAGGTCTCAAGATCATCGACTCGATGATCCCGATCGGCAAAGGCCAGCGTGAGCTGATTATCGGTGACCGGGAAACCGGCAAGACGGCCATTGCGATCGATACGATTATCAACCAGAAGGGCAAGAACGTTAACTGCATTTACGTCGCCATCGGCCAGAAACAGAGCACCGTGGCCAGACTCGTGCAGAAGCTGCGCGAAGCAGGCGCCATGGAATACACTACGATTGTCGAGGAAAGCGCCAGTGCGTCGGCCCCGCTGCAGTACATTGCGCCGTATGCCGGCTGCGCGATGGGTGAGGAATGGATGGAACAGGGCAAGGATGTCCTGATCATCTATGATGACCTGTCCAAGCACGCCGTGGCCTACAGAACGATGTCCCTGCTGCTGCGCCGTCCTCCGGGACGTGAGGCATATCCGGGTGATGTCTTCTACCTGCATTCCAGACTGCTGGAGCGGGCGGCCAAGCTGTCCGATGAACTCGGCGGCGGTTCCCTGACGGCCCTGCCGATCATTGAAACCCAGGCCGGTGACATCTCGGCTTATATCCCGACCAATGTCATTTCCATTACCGACGGCCAGATCTTCCTGCAGACCGAACTGTTCAACAGCGGTGTGCGGCCGGCCGTAGACTCCGGTCTTTCCGTTTCCCGGGTCGGCTCCAATGCCCAGACCAAGGCAATGAAGAAAGTATCCTCCTCGCTCAAGCTGGAACTGGCACAGTACCATGAAATGCTGACGTTTGCCCAGTTCGGTTCGGATCTTGACGCGGCCACAAAGAAGATCATCGATCACGGTTCCAAGCTGACGGAACTGCTCAAGCAGCCGCAGTACCAGCCGATGAGCATGACCGACCAGGTTCTCTCACTGTTTGCGGCCAAGAACGGTTTCCTGGATCAGCTGGACGCTGAAGAGATCAGCAAGTTTGAGAAGTTCATGCACCGTCACTTCCATGAAAACGAAAAAGCCGTGGTTGATGAAATCACGGAAAAGGAAGTGCTTGACGATGATCTGAACGCAAAGCTGCAGGAAGCGATGCAGAAAGCACTCGATCAGTACAACCTGATCAGGGGGGCATAACAGATGGCGCAGTCCAAACAGGCACTGCGTTCCCGTATCAAGTCGGTCAATTCCACCCGCAAAATCACCAAAGCGATGGAAATGATTGCCAATGCGAAACTGTTCCGGCAGCGCAACCGGATGGAAGCCAACCGCGAGTATTCCGGACGCCTGCAGGAAACAGTTGATGAAATCGTGGCGAAGAACAGCAGGATTGACAGTATCTTCCTGAAGAAGCATGCTGAAAATCCGGCCAGGCTGTCCATTCTGTTCTGCAGTGATCTCGGCCTTTGCGGAGCTTACAACCAGAACATGATGAAACTGGCCAGGGATACGGTCCGCAAGGAAGACCCGATGGTGGTGATCGGAACGAGTCTTTTCCAGACGATGAAGGATCTCGGCTTCAATGTCATCAACGAGAATCCGATTGAGACAGACAAGCTGACGTTTGACATGCTCAAGGCCTTCATCGATTACGGTACGACCCGGTATCTGAACCAGGATCTCGGAGGGGTGCAGATTCTGTACACCCAGTTCGTCAACACCATGACGTTCAGGCCGTGTACAGATGTGATCCTGCCGTGCACGGTGGACGCTGCCGAAGGCACGGGTGAAGAACCGGCAAAGATGCAGGCTGAAACCCTGTTCGAACCGGATGCGGAGACGATCCTCAATTCGCTGATCCCGATGATGCTCAGCAATGTTGCCTACTCCCACTGGATGGAGGCGACCACCGCTGAACAGGGCAGCCGCCGCATGGCCATGAAGACGGCTACGGACAACGCAGATGAGCTCAGTGAAGCACTGCTGCTCGAATACAACAAGGCGAGACAGGCCTCGATTACGCAGGAGATTACCGAGATTGTCGGTGGATCTACCGCTGTATAGAAAGAAGGTACATAACTATGACAGATACAGGAAAGATCGTACAGGTCATCGGACCGGTCGTCGATATCCGGTTTTCTCCGGATCACCTGCCAGCCATCCGGAACGCAATTCATATCAGCGTCGGTGACGGCTATGCCATGACCGTCGAAGTCGCACAGCATATCGGTGATGATATCGTCAGATGCATCGCCATGAGTTCCACGGACGGACTGGTCCGCGGGCTTGACTGCACAGATACCGGCGCCCCGATCAATGTACCGGTCGGCGACGAGGTTCTGGGCCGCATGTTCAACGTGCTGGGCGAACCGATTGACGGCCTGGGACCGGTGGATGCGAAACTGACCATGCCGATTCACCGGGCTGCCCCGACATTTGAACAGCAGATGACTTCCGCGGAAATTCTGGAAACAGGCATCAAGGTCATTGACCTGCTGTGCCCGTATGCCAAGGGCGGCAAGATCGGTCTGTTCGGCGGCGCGGGTGTCGGCAAGACAGTCCTGATGCAGGAACTGATTCACAACATTGCCATCGAACACGGCGGCCGTTCCGTCGTTGCGGGTGTCGGTGAAAGAACCCGTGAAGGCAATGACATGTACAACGAAATGAAGGAATCCGGCGTTCTGAAGAACACGGTCCTGACCTATGGCCAGATGAACGAATCCCCGGGCGCCAGAATGCGGGTTGCCCTGTCGGCGCTGACCATGGCCGAATACTTCCGTGATGAGGAACATCAGGACGTGCTGCTGTTCATTGACAACATCTTCCGTTTCACACAGGCAGGTTCCGAAGTATCCGCTCTGCTTGGCCGTATGCCGAGTGCCGTCGGTTATCAGCCGACTCTGGCAACGGAAATGGGCCAGCTTCAGGAAAGAATCACATCCACCGACAAGGGTTCCATCACTTCCGTACAGGCAATTTACGTCCCTGCGGATGACCTG
>JAEEHG010000030.1 GCA_016280695.1 Solobacterium sp.
AATCTGGTCAATCCGGAAAATGAAGCAGCCAGACGCTATACTGCCTGCGGTTTTGCCGTAACATGCCGACCTGGGGAAATGCTTACTGCGTGCCAAGAATTTGCGACAGATTTCGGTCCCGGCAATACGCCTGCCGGAACACGGATTACACTTGAAAGGGCTGTATCAGCGGAAGAGTATCTGAATGATTTTCTGCGGTATGCGGCCGGATAACATCATACAGACGGAAGGAAAAACAACATGATAGTGGATGCATTTTTGACAGAATTATTCGCACCGGGCTCTTTTTTAGGCCTGCCTTCCGCGTATGTCTTTGCCGGTCTGGCAATGCTGCAGATACTGGGCTGTATCGGCTCATGGAAGGTTTTCGCAGCCGCCGGCAGGACACCCTGGCACGCGTTTGTGCCGGGTCTGTATCACTATGATCTGTATGATATTGCCTGGACCGGGAAAGCCGGTATCATGGCAGCGGTCATGCGCCTGCTGCTCTGTCTGACGGCCCCGTACGGAGGGGAAGTCCGACACGGAGGTCTGGCCCTGCAGTTCTTTATCATTCTGTCAGTTGCGCATTTTGTTTTCTCGGTCATCATGAAACTGAAACTCTCACGGTCATTTGACCGTAATCTGACCTTTGCGTTCGGGCTGTTCTTCATGAATGAAATCTGCCTGTTCCTGCTGGGGCGGAAACCGGGTGAATATTTGGGCCGGACCCGCTACAGAAAAGCACCGAAAAAGGGCATATCCAGGGCACAGAGAAACCGTGACTTCATCATTACGCTGTATCAGCGCCGCAGCATCATAGCGCTGGCAGCCAGTTCCCTGGTATGTGTTCTGACCTTCCGGGCGATCGCCGGCGGCCTGATCCAGAATCCCAGCGAGATCACACCGGAGCGGGGCGAGAATCTGTATAAGCTGTTTACCGTGAATTCCAATACATTGTCGATGCTTGCGGCATCGTTTATGATTCCCTATGCCATTGAGGGTGTCCGCCGGAAACGACTGTCTTTTCCGAAGTGGGTAATCCTGCTGCAGTACAGCGGTGCGATTTGCACAACACTGACCATGATCTTTGCCTTGACGCTGATCTGGCCGACGCTCGGGGCTGTGGCCGTAACCGGCATGAACTTCTGGCTGCATATCATATGTCCCATTCTGGCCCTGGTACTGCTGTTCAGCGTGGAAACAGATGACATGACAATCAGTGTTACGGACAGCCTGATCTGCCTGGTCCCGTTCTTTGTCTATGCGGTTGTCTATATTGCCAATGTATACCTGATCGGTGAGACCTTCGGCGGCTGGCGGGATATCTACCGGCTGATCACATATCTGCCGGCGGTGGTGTCGGCTCCGCTGATGTTCATGCTGGGCTTCGGGGTGGCCAGCCTGCTGCGCTTTGTATACAACCGGCTGTCCGTATACCGTCACAGGAAACTGGTGGGGCAGTGGGCGGATGATATAGACCCTGTGGAAGTGAAGGTCGGCATTCTCGGTATCGGCCGCTACAACGGCCTGCATTCCGAGCCGTACAATATTACGTTGCCGCTGGACATGTTCCAGGCGATTACGGAGAAATACGATATTCCGGCCCATGATCTGAACCGGGCGTATCTCGTCGGTGTGGAAGGGGGTGTCGAAGACAGAAAAGTGCGGCTCGAGGACCGCATGGAATGGCTTGGTTCGCTGATCGGCATACCGGAAAAGAAATACCGGGAGGAAAAAGAAAGATAGCAGATGATCTGCTATCTTTTATCTCTGTCGATGAACTGCAGCAGCATGATGGATGCGGCAGACGATACCACTATGACTACCAGGAGGATGGCCCAGCATTTCCAGATCGTAGAAGCGAGATATGTGTATGCCGGATTGGTGTTATATAGGCCGCACTCCTGCAGGACCTGATCCAGTTTGCCTTCCTGCAGAATGGAATCAGTCAGGACTTCGATGGGCTTATAGCCATCGATTTCCATGGCCCGGAATTTGAATACCGTATTCCACAGGGTTACCATCGGCTGGGAATTGTAATCTGCCAGCGTACAGAGATCCTCCAGACCCCAGCGGGCAATGGTCAGGCTGGTCAGTTTTTCCGCCGGCCCTTCCAGATAGATCAGACCGCCTGAGAAGACAAGCTGGAAAATCAGCATGAACGGCATGACAGTCATGGCGGTGGTGGTGTTTTTGACCAGGCAGGACAGAGCCAGTGAGAGCATATCGGCCGCATAGGTTATCAGGAACAGGGAGATACCGAAGTCGGCCATGAAGCTTCCGGTTATCAGGGATTTGTCCGGAAAATCCATGCCGGCAATGTTGCAGATGACGATCAGGATAGCAGTCTGGGCCATGCACAGCATCATCTGATACAGCATGTGGGCAAAGATATATGAGCTGATATACATGCCGGAACGGTGTTCCCGCTTGATGATAGGGCGTTCACGGCAGACCGACTGGATCGAGTTGAAGAAGCCGTTCCAGATGCATACACAGACCAGTGAGAAGCATCCTGACAGCGTTCCTTCCTGGGTCTTGAAGATGTTGTTTCCGACCGCAAAGGTGACCAGGCCGGCAATGATGGCAGCCATTGGCAGGACTTTCCAGTCATTCTGATAGATAAACATCCGCAGCAGTTTGCCGAGATAGATGAACGTCTGCCTGAAGCGGCCGTTATAACGAATTTTCTTAGTCATTTCCGGCCTCACTTTCCATGGTCATGCGGGCATATTTTTCAATGAATTCATCAGCCCGGCCTTCGCCGCCTTCATCCTTGCGGTTGACACACATGACAACACGTTCCATCGTCGGCTGCCCGAAGAAATTTCTTGCCTGATCCGGTGTTCCGAAAAAAGCAAGACGGCCAACCCGGCCCGAATCCCTGGCCAGGACAATCACATAATCGAAGAGATCAGCAACCCGGTCCGGAATATGCGTAATGGTAATGACAATCTTGCCGGTATCGGCAATTTCCTTCAGCTTTTCAAACAGTTCACGGGCGATGACACCGTCCAGGCCGGAGTCCGGCTCATCCAGAATAAACAGTTCCGGATCAGAAATCAGTTCCATGCCAATGGAAATTCTTTTCTTCTGCCCGCCGGATTTCTTGGCAACCAGGCCGGAACGGCCGCTGGTCATCCCGAGGGAATCCATGACTTCGGTAACCCGGTTGTGAATCTCGGAACTGTTCGTACCGGCCGGCAGCCGCAGTTTTGCTGCGTCCTGAAGGGTGCTGTTGACGGTATCGTTCTGCCGCAGGAGATCCTGCTGGGGCACATAGCCGATCCGATACTTCATCTGTTCATAATTCTCATAAACATCAACACCATTAAGCAGGATGGTGGCATCAGCTTTTTCATAGCCGTTGATGGCATTGACCAGGGTAGTCTTGCCGGAACCGGAGCCGCCAAGCAGCAATACCAGAGAACCGTTGGGGATCGTCAGGTTGATATCCTTGAGCAGGTAACGCCGGCGCAGAAAGTCCCAGGCCGTCCGCTGCCGGATGTGAATCACCAGGCCATCATCGGAAGCATTATGGTCAAGGGCGGCAGGCAGCACAGCCGGAGCTGTGCCGGCCAGCAGTTCGTTTTCTGCGACCTTGCCGAGATTCACCGGCTGATAGCGTCTGGAATACCCCCACAGGAGGGCAGGGAAGTACGGGATGGCAGCCCACAGGATGGACCACAGGACAGTAGCGCCGAATGTCCTTGCCAGACCGGCTGTAACCCGGATCTTATATATGATCATAATCAGACCGCAGGCAATGACCGCAAGCGAAATGAAACGCTGGCGGGGATCATCTGCCGGTATGAAAAGCGATACCGCAAGCAGGAAATACATCGGTATTTCAAATACCAGGGCCATGACGCCCTCGGATTCACGGCCGGCAGCCTGAGCAAGCTTATAATACCGGAATCCTGGAATCAGACCCCAGAAACCTTTCTGATGGCATTTTTCCAGAATCTTCCAGATGCCAAGCGCAGTTAAAAACCACGCAGCTGCCTGGTATAAGAGTGAGTATTCATGCATGAGATATTGCATATGGTCTGTCATGGCGGATATTTATTACGTTCGATATTTATTATAGAGTCTGCCGGCTGGAAAGAGAATGAAAAACTGCAGTTAAAATATGATAAATAGCCGGATTTCTGTCCCGGAAGGTTCATCCGGCCGTGTATGCGGGTTCTTTCGTACTGTCAGTAAAGGATAATATATTTTACGGAAGCCATCCAGTCGGGGTTTTTCATGAACCCTTTTTAAAATGTGATATTTGCCGTAGATTACTTGAAATGGTATTATTTGAAAAGAACTATCAGGAGGATAAATATGAAAGACAGTAAACAATCATTGCTGTTTGTTGCTGCCACGCTTGTTCTGTCACTGATTCTGAACCTTGTGATCGGTCAGATGAACAAACCTGCGCAGGCAGTCGTACCGGAAGGGGCACTGTTTGCCGCCGGAACATACGAGGCGGAAGCAAATGGTTATGGGGGCGCCGGCGTCCCGCTTAAACTGAAAGTAACTGTTTCTGACAACGCAATCGAAAGCATCGAATATGTTGCTGACGGCGAAACACCGACGGTCGGCGGAGCAGCACTGCCGAGACTGGTCGCGGATGCGATGGAAGCACAGTCGCCGAATATTGACAGCATCAGCGGTGCCACAGTTACATCAAATGCATTCTTTGCCGCGCTGAACAACTGCCTGACCCAGGCCGGTGCGGATCCTGCCGCGCTCGAACCCAAGGTAATTAAGGGCCCGGCAGAAGATATTGAAAAGACTGCTGACATTGTCATTGCCGGAGCCGGCGGTGCCGGAATGACCGCAGCCATTACGGCAGCCCAGAACGGGCGCAATGTCATTATTCTTGAAAAAGGTTCGGTTACCGGCGGCAATTCAAGTTATGCCACCGGCGGCATGAACGCAGCTGAAACGCATTATCAGGCAGAGCAGGGGATTGAAGACTCCTGTGATCTCTACTATGCGGATACGATGAAGGGCGGTCATGACATCAACAATCCGGAACTGGTAAGAACACTGGCTGACAATTCATCGGCTGCCATCGACTGGCTTGATTCCATCGGCGCACCGCTGAGCAATGTCGGGCAGGCCGGCGGCGCATCTGCCATGCGTCAGCACCGGCCGGTCAATGCCGAGAACAAGATCCTTTCCGTTGGTACATATCTGGTTGAGCACCTGACCCAGACCTGCAATGATCTCGGTATTGAAATCATCTATGAAGCCAAGGTTGACGAGATCCTCATGGAAGACGGCAAAGCAGCCGGCCTGCATGCGACCGGGCCTGACGGCAACAACATTACCATTTACGCTGACAATGTCATTATTGCCACCGGCGGTTTCGGCTCAAATCCGGATCTGATTGTTAAATACAGGCCTGACCTGAAAGGCTATGTTTCCACAAATGCCCCGACAGTCACCGGTGATGCGATTGCCTTCCTGGAAGCGATCGGCGCAGATTTCGTTGATCTTGACCAGATCCAGATCCATCCGACGGTTGTCCAGGCTGACGGATCACTGATTTCCGAATCACTGCGCGGTGACGGTGCCATCCTGATCAACGCGGAAGGGAAGCGCTTCTGCAATGAAATTCTGACCCGTGATGTCGTTTCAGCCAACGTAAATGCCCAGACTGACAGTTATGCATGGCTGATTGCGGATGAGAACATGGCCAAGGAATCCACCGTTATTGAGAAGTATGTCAACAAGGGACTGATGACCAAGTGTGACACAGTTTCCGACCTGGCTGCCCTGATGGGGGTAGATGAAGCTACGCTCAAGGAAACGCTGGAAACCTGGCAGGCTGCCTGTGCGGCAAAGAACGATGCGGAATTCGGCCGGGAGGCATTTGATGCCCTGCTGACAGATATGTCCAATCCTCCGTATTATGCTGTCAAGATCGCTCCTGGCATCCATCACTGCATGGGCGGTGTCCGCATCAACAAGGAAGCGGAAGTCATCGGGACAGACGGCAATGTTATCCCGGGCCTGTATGCCTGCGGTGAAGTGACCGGCGGCGTACACGGCGGCAACCGTCTTGGCGGAAATGCCGTAACCGACTTTGTTGTCTTCGGCCGCATTGCCGGTGAAAACGCGTCAAAGTAAACTGACAGATATTGTCAAAAACGAAAGAATCAGCCCGGCAGGCTGATTCTTTTCTTTCCGTCTGTTAAAATGATACTTGCATATGTACGGAAATAAGGGCATTGCCCGGCTGCTTTATCGTGTATTTACGGTTTTCATGGCCTGTGTGTTCGCACTGGGTGTTTTCAGTTTTGCCACCGTGCCGCAGAAGGCCCGGGCGGAAGCGGAAGAAATCGAGGAGATGCTGCGGAAGAAGCAGGAAGAGGAAGAAGAGCGGATCCGGCGGGCCCAGGAAGAACTGCTGCGGCAGCAGAAAGAGGAATATGAGGCCCACAAGGCGATCTATGACCTGCAGGATGCCTACACGGATGCGTCTGAAATGCATGTGACAGGCATCGGGGATTCCGTCATGCTGGCAGCCCTGACAGAACTGTATGAGGTTTTCCCAAACGGATATTTTGATGCTGTCTTCGGACGGACGATCTACGAGGGGATGAATACGCTGTATTACCTGGAGGAAAACAATGCCCTGGGTGATGTGATCGTCTTTTCCCTCGGCGCAAATTCCTATATCAATGAAGAGGATGTGGAGGAACTCATCCAGCACAGCGGCGGCCGGCCGACATTCTGGCTGACCACCGTCGGTGTCACCAATGATTCGAATGAAAAGACCCGCAACGTTGTGGCCCGCCACGATGACGCATATATGGTCGAATGGGAGGATCTGGCGCTGCAGCATGTCAGTGAATATATCCTCGCTGACGGCCTGCATCCCAATACGGCAGGCTCGAAGGCCTATGCCGAACTGATCCGGGAAACGATCAACCGGGAAATACTGGAGAACTGGAAACGGAGTTATGACCCGCGGCAGGAAGAGAATTAGCGGCCTGGACGGTCTGCGGACACTGGCCCTGGCCGGTGTGCTGCTTTATCACGCTTTTCCCCGGCAGGTGCCCGGCGGTTTTTTCGGTGTTGTCATTTTCTTTGTTATAAGCGGGTTTCTGACTGCTTACGCCACAGTCAGCCGCGGCCGGATCGGGGTGCTCACTTATTACCGCAGGCGTTTGGTACGATTGTATCCGGCGCTTGTCATTGTCCTGTTTATCACCGTGGAAGCACTGGCTCTCACGGACCACTTCCGGCTGATCAACGCGCATGAAGAAGTCGCCAGCATCCTCTTCGGATACAACAACTACTGGCAGATTGCCAAACAGGCAGACTATTTTGCCAATCTCAGCAATACTTCGGCATTTACCCATCTCTGGTATATTGCCGTATTGATTCAGTTCGAACTGTTCTGGCCATGGCTGTACCTGGTCTGCCGCCGCAGCGGCAACGGGTTCCGGCTGCTCGGGAT
The DNA here is from genome assembly GCA_016280695.1 of Solobacterium sp. GTDB lineage: Bacteria > Bacillota_I > Bacilli_A > Erysipelotrichales > Erysipelotrichaceae > Bulleidia. The sequence continues at coordinate 7,445 of JAEEHG010000030.1, forward strand.
TCTGACCCTGATATCACTGTTCATTATGCCGGTCCGGGCGCTGTTTACGGAGGCTTCCCAGACGGTTCTTTACTACAGTACGGATACCCGCATCCATGCGCTGCTGCTGGGGGCTTTGCTGGGCTGGCAGGCAGCCGGAAGAAAACAGAAAAAGCGGATGAAACCGCTGCTGGCGCTGATCACCGGGCTGGTTTATGTCATTGTTTCGGTTTACCTGTTCCTGAAGGTTTCCGGCACGGATCCGGCCGTCTGCCGGTATGGCCTGGTGCTGTATGCGCTGTTTACAGCGGTGATGCTGTGGTGCTGTGTCAACAGCAGAAACCTCGGCCGACTGCTTGATCTGCCGCCTGTGCAGAAAGTCAGCGCGTACAGTTATGAAATCTATCTCTGGCAGTATCCGGTGCTGTTCCTCTTCAGCCTGAAGGGATGGACAGCCGGGTGGCAGTATGCCCTTCAGCTGGTTCTGATTGCTGTGCTGAGCGTCTGGACGCATACATTTGTAAACAGGCTGTCAAAACGACACTGATGAAGCCTTGACTTAAATAAACGACGGATTATAATTAAGTCATTACTTAATTAAAGAGGTGGCTTATGGATCTTGCGATAATATTGAAAGCCCTGGGGGAACCGACCAGGTTTTCTGTTTTTCAGCAATTATTGATACGGAAGCACTGTGTCCGGTCTTTGTCCAGGAAACTCGGCATTTCCGAATCGGCTGTTTCCCAGCATATGAAAGTGCTGAAGGAAGCCGGCCTGGTCTACGGGGAACGGTACGGGTATCACATTCATTATCTGCCGAAGCAGGAAGTTCTGGATGATCTGAGCCGGGCGTTTGCGTCCATGAAGGAACAGTCGGAAGCACTGTGCCGGGATCCGCTGGTCTGTCAGTGTGAATTCCGCAGGGAGGAAGAGATATGAACC
>JAEEHG010000031.1 GCA_016280695.1 Solobacterium sp.
CCAACATTATTCAACCTTTGTAAAGATATCTTTCGGAGCTCCGCAGACCGGGCAGACCCAGTCTTCCGGAAGGTCTTCAAATGCTGTGCCGGCAGCGATACCGTTTTCCGGATCGCCGAGGGCCGGATCATAAACGTATCCGCATGGGCATTCGTACTTATCCATCTGCAAATACCTCCTGTTTTTACTATAGCGGGCTTCAGGTCACCATGCAAGCAGATACTGTATAAGAAAAAAGCAGGCACTGCCTGCTTTTCATGTTTCGTTCTGTCTCAGACCTTCATGACCTCATCGGTCTTCTTCTGCGCGACTTTGTCAATTTCCTTGATAACGGAATCGGTCAGTTTCTGGATTTCGTTTTCTGCGTCCTTCTGTACATCCTCATCCATGGTGTCATCCTTCTTGATGACATTGTTGGCATCCCGGCGGATGTTTCTGACCGCAACCTTGGCCTCTTCCGCAAACTTTCCGACTTTCTTGGCCATTTCCTTACGGGTTTCACCGGTCAGTTGCGGAACAGTCAGACGGATGACAGTGCCGTCATTCTGCGGGGCAATGCCCAGGTCTGCCATGTTGCAGGCCTTTTCGATATCCTTCAGGCTGGACGGATCATACGGCTTGATGACAAGTGTGCGGCCTTCCTGAACGGAAATACTGGCAATCTGCTTCAGCGGGGTCGGGGATCCGTAGTAGTCAACGTTGATGCGGTCAAGCATGTTGGCGTTGGCCATGCCGGTCCGGATGGTGTTGAGATCTTCCTTCAGATGATCTACGGCTTTCTGCATTTTTTCCTTTGAAGAATCAACGATTGGATAAGTCATATATTGTTCCCTTCTTTCCTATTCAATCACCGTGCCGATCGGCTCTCCGCTGACGGCTCTGATGAGATTTCCTTCCACATTCATATTGAAGACGACGAGTTTCATGCGGTTGTCCATGCACATGCTGGTTGCTGTGCTGTCCATGACCTGCAGGTTTTTGTTCAGAAGATCCATATAGGTCAGCCGGTCATATCTGACGGCATTGGGGTTTTTCTTCGGATCATCGTCATAGACACCGTCCACCCCGTTCTTGGCCATCAGGATCACATCTGCCTTGATTTCAGATGCCCGTAAAGCAGCTGTGGTATCAGTGGAGAAATACGGACTGCCGGTGCCGCCGCCGAAGATGACTACCCTGCCTTTTTCCAGATGACGGACTGCCCGCCGGCTGATGAACGGTTCTGCCACTTTCGGCATTTCGATGGATGTCTGAACCCTGGTGTTGACTCCCGCCACTTCCAGTGAGGACTGGATGGCAAGAGCGTTGATGATGGTTGCGAGCATGCCCATGTAATCTCCCTGAACCCGGTCGATTCCCATTTCCACCAGCTGTTTGCCGCGGATGAAGTTGCCGCCCCCGACAACAATGGCTATCTCTACACCCATTTCATGAATCTGCCGGATTTCCCGGGCCAGACTCTGCAGAACCTCGGCATCAAAATTCCTGCCGTTTCCGGATAATGCTTCCCCGCTCAGTTTCAACAAGACGCGTTTATACATGATTATCCTCCATTTGGTTTTCTTGTTTTATTATAGCTTATCAGGTTTTATTTATGTAGCGCTTTTGAAATCTTGCCGGCATTTGCTATGATGAAGCCGGAGGTGACTGTCATGAGTCTGTATGGCGTTGTGGATATCGGATCCAATACGGTAGTTCTGCTGGTTTACGGCATGAACAGCGGCAAACCGGAAATCATCCGCTATGAAAGCGAACCTGTGCACCTGGTCAGCTATATCAAAGATGGTCATATGCAGGCCGCCGGCATTGAGAAGACGGCAGCGGTTGTAAAGCGGTATCAGGATATTCTGAATGAATACGATGTCACTGCCCGGGGCGGTTTTGTGACCGAGCCCTGGCGCGGGATTGACAACAGTCAGGAGATGCTGGACCGTTTCCGCGTTGACGGTCTGGAAATTGTTCCCCTGACCGGACGGCAGGAAGCGGAATATGACTTCCTCGGCAGCCGGCTGGACTGCAGTGACATCCTGACCGGGAATGCCTTTGATATCGGCGGCGGATCCACTGAACTGATCGCCTTCAGGGATGGAAAGATCCTGGAGGCTGTCAGCATTCCCGTGGGCTGTGTAAGGCTGTCGGTCCTGCCGGTGGATAATGAAATTCCCGACCGGCACATGCAGGATGCCTTTGCCCGCTGGCCCGGGCTTCTCGCCTGCCCTTCTGATATCCTGATCGGCATCGGCGGCACCTGTCAGGCAGCCGGAAAGCTCTGTGCCGCCCTGTACGGCACTGATCACACAGTCACGGTGGAACAATTGACCGCTGTCTGTGAAGGACTGAAAGCCAGGGATTATGACATGACTGCGGCGATGCACAGAAATGTCTCCCAGGGCCGCTGGAGTGTGTTCCTGCCGGGCGTGAATATGCTGCTGGGCATCTGCCGGGCATACGGCGCGGATAAAGTCAGAATCTCAAAAGGATGTGTCAGGGAAGGCTTCCTGCTGGATCACCTGGTCAGAGAATAGAAAAAACGGAGATCATACGATCTCCATTTTCATGCCGGTTGCCACTTCTGCAACCTGCAGTTCATTCATCATTTCATGCCTGGCGGCCAGACATACGCAGTGGCACGGATAACAGGTGCCGTGCACATGTTCCTTCAGGAACTTTACCGTCTGGGTCAGCCTTGTATCCGTCTGCATCAGATGGAACCCGCCGATGACGCCGGTCACCGGCTTTTTATACAGTTTCTCCGCATAGGAAATGATATTGCAGATGCCGCTGTGCGAGCAGCCGGTAATGACAAACAGCCCTTCTTCACCTTCATAAACAAGCGCTGTATCATCGATCAGATCATCCGGATACCACTTCAGATTGCGGCGGTAACGGCCAATACCGATGTTGTTTTCAAATGGGACTGTCCGGGGAATCTCCCCCAGCCAGGTCAGATGTTCCGACAGTTTTACCGGTCCCTGGGAAAGCCGCAGCCGCATATGTTTTGCCGCATCTTCTTCCGTAAACGGCGTTCCGATGTCCAGGTCATCATGTTCCTTCGGCAGGAAGATATCCGGATGTGCCGTAAGCACAACCTCACGCAGATCCTGTTCTCTCCAGAAGAAAACAAGACCCCGGGTATGATCGTTATGGCCGTGGGAGAACACGATATCCGTCAGCCCCGATAGATCAATGTCCATCAGCCGGGCATTATGCATGAATATTTCGGAATAGCCGGTATCCAGCAGAATCTTCCTGTCACCGTCTTCCAGGTAAATGCAGAGTCCCGGCTCACCCCAGTAGTACTGGTCAATATAGGTATTGTTGTCAACAAGAACAGTCAGTTTCATGGCAATCCCCCCTTGTCATATTAACGGAAATGCAGACAGGAAAAAAGAGCTGCCGCAGCAGCCCTTTTCTTTAGTATTGTTCGATCTGACTGATCAGAATGCGCCTGTGTAGCCTGTCATTGTCAGGAAGACCATGATGACAGCAGCAATCAGCAGCATGATCACGACTCTCGGGAAGGCCCACTTGAACCACTTCGGATAGTCAATGCTGCACATTGCCAGAGAACCGACAGTCCAGCCAAGAACCGGCGAAATGATGTTTGTGAAACCATCACCGAACTGATAA
>JAEEHG010000267.1 GCA_016280695.1 Solobacterium sp.
CTTCTGTGCCGAACAGCCTGGAGAATAATTCCGGATTGTTAAGCCGGGCCATCGTACTGCCGAAGTCCCGCCGCTGCGCGTTTGGTATCAGTTTGTTGAGATTTTCCGCGGCTGACACCATGACGTGTACAACCGGTCGTTCCTGCAGGGCCGCATTGATCAGTTTCATCAGCGACATGCTGTCGAGGTAAACACATTCCTCCACGGTCGCTTCCTTGCCGCCGAACAGCACCGAGGCATAGCCCCGGATCTGGCCCTTGCTGTCATAGTAGGCCACAATCTTGCCGCCCTGGGCCGTAATTTCTTTTTTATAGCGCACGAAGTATTCCAGGTCCCGCGCATAGAAGCCGTTGAAACGGCTGATGAAGGCGCTGTAGCACTTCAGCATATCGATCGGCGAAGGGTCATAGGCACAGCCGACATTGGTGATCCGCTGCACATCCAGCCGGGTCACGGTATAGTCACTCCGATTGTAGATCATCCGGAAGCCGTACGGTTCATACAGGGCGGGCTCATAAGCCTGGATCAGGGTAATCAGTTCCGAATGCGTACAGGCATCCAGGACCGTGTCCATCAGATCGTGCATATGTCCCTTGTTGCGGGCATCCGGCACCGTAGCCACGCCGACAATCATGCTGGTGGCCAGCACCCGGCCGTTGAACATGATGGCATGCGGGATGCGGCACAGCGTGGAGACAACCCGGCCCCGGTCCGTTATGGCATAGCCGTATTCCGGCTTGTAGATCAGCCGGAAAAAGAACTCGGTATAGCGGTCATCCTCATTGGTGAAGCATTGCCGCCAGACACTTTTAATGCCGGCGGTCAGATTCGGATTGCTGCGTTCAATCATGCTGACTGTCCTTCCCCGCAGATGCGGAATTTCTCGATCATGAAGACCGGATGATAAGCTTCCTTGGCATGCCGGAGATTCTCCCGGCCCATATCGTCTTCCCGGTTGACGTACTGGTAAGCCGCGAATTCATGACTGAGGAATTCCCTCATGATGGCCTGGTAAAGGCCGCGGACCTCGTCGTCAGCTTTCTCGATATTCTCCTGGCACATGCGCTCACTCAGCACACTGCCGATGGCAAACGCCCGCACCTTGCCGTCAATGCGGATCAGGCCGCCGCGGTAGGGAATCTTCCCGAACAGGTCCAGAATCCGCTCAGTGCCGGCCCGGTCTTCCTGTACTTCAGCGTCCGCGTCATCCTTATGCCAGCCGGCCAGATATGCCCGGCATTCCTCCAGGTTGTCCCGGGTCAGCGATTCATACACCCACCTGCCCTCGTTTTCCCGATAGAAAGCATTCAGGTGGTTGCGCTTTTTCTGCAGGGCCTTGCCGGAGAACGAGATCAGTTTTTCTGTCTCATAGACATAATCGGCCGCGTTCCGGTCGCTGCAGGCGGTATATTCCGGGAAGATCTGCAGCACCCGTTCCATCGCTTCCTTTGTATAACAGGCCAGGACAAACGGATGACCATAGTGGTCAAAGATGCTCCTGGCCTTGCGGATGGCTTCCTCGAAGTATTCCGGTGTGCACAGCGGCATATATGTGAAGAACTGCCCGTTATGAATACCCAGCAGGATCATGTAGTTCTCTGTTCTTACATAGAACAGCGGATACCACTCCAGCCACAGCAGCATGCATACAACATTGTGGTTGCACTCTTCGTAGTGCGCCCGTTCGAGATAGGACTGAATGACCGGCCAGTCTTCCGGCTGAACGGCCATGAAATCATGTTCAAGTTCTTTAATTGTTACTTCCATGTGCTGCCTGCTCCTGTTTCTCTTCTTCCACCGGGGTGAACTCGGCATCAATGATGACCGGTGCTTCCTCCCGTTTTCTGACCTGCTCACGGAACACCTGATTGGCCAGTGTTTCCTCCCGGGCCTTTTCATATTCTTCTTCCAGCTGCCGGACTGCCTTCTTCCGCCGGTGCACCCCGCCCAGGGCCACCAGTACGGCCACCAGCAGCAGCGGCCACAGATACCTGACGGTCAGATACAGGGCAATCGCCATGGCGGCTGTCCAGAAAATCATAAAGATGACATCACTCATCCGTACCACCTGCCTTTTCCGCAAGATCATGTATTTTGACAAAGCGGTGCTTCAGCCCGGACTTGGATACCGGGTTGCCGGTGCGCTGCCGGATTTTCTCCGCCAGTTCATTCAGGGACGCTTCCGGGAATTCCTTCCGCAGGGCAATGACTTCCTGCAGTTTGGCATCCAGAAAGCGGATCTGCCCGGCCTCTTCCAGCACGCTGATATCCATCAGCTGCCGGTTCGCCGCCTGCATGCTTTTGTATTCGTTGGCGACATCGACGTTGTTGAGCCTGGTCACGCTGTTGGCCAGGTCATGGGTGATGCGGGCATCCTCAAACTGCAGCAGGCTCTCATCCGCCTCCACACAGCGCAGGAAATCCGCAATCCGCTCCGCCGCCTTGATGTAGACAATCCAGTGCCCCCGCCGTTCAATCATGCGGGCCGTGATGTAGAACCGTTCCATCAGTTCAATCAGGAATTCCGCATGTTTCTGGTTCGCGGCCTGGATTTCGAGGTGATAGCTCGAAGTCTTCGGGGAATTGACGCTGCCCTGGGCCATGAACGCCCCGGCCAGGTAGGCCCGCGCGCAGCTGTCCTTGGTGACGATCCGCTGCAGCGGCCGGTCCTTGAGGCCCCGGCTGGAATAGATACCCAGGTCCTCCAGGATTTCCCGGGTATTGCCATAGACCCGCAGGATATAGATCCGGTTCTTGCGCAGATTCATCCGCCGTTTCACCGAAGGTTCGATCTGCACTTCATGGCGCTGTTTCAGCAGCCGGTAAATGCACCGTGATACAGCCGCGTTGCTGCTCTCCGTCACAATGCCCAGGCCCCGGCTTGAAATGGACAGGGACGATGTCATCTGTATCAGCGCCGACAGTTCTGCCCGGGCTTCATCCCCCTCCGGCAGGTGCAGGGCGATCTCCTGTTTGACATCGGTTGTATAGGACATCAGTCATCATCCTCCTGCAGACGCAGCAGATACTCCACTGCTTCCTGGATCCGCCGGGAATCATGCCGGATCAGCTGGTTTTCAAAACTCAGCAGCGGCAGCCGGATGATCTCGTAATCGTGATTCATTTCCGTCACCGACACCGGCGTGCTGCTTTCCGCATAATAGCGCTCCAGAATGTCTTCAGGCAGCGGGTCGGCCGGCACCACAACCGCGTCCACCGGGGTGCCGTGCTGCTGCAGGGCCTCCACGTGGTCTTCCACGCTGTAGCCGTCCGTCTCCCCCGGCTGGGTCATGGCATTGCAGAGATATACCCGCTTTGCCCTGCTTTCGTGCAGGGCCTCCCGGATCTCCGGGATGATGATGTTCGGCAGGATGCTGGTATACAGCGAACCGACCCCGTAGATGATCAGGTCTGCTTCCCTGATCGCCTCAACGGCATCCGGATCCGCATGCACTTCTTCTTCGTAGAACACTTCGGAAATATGATGGTTCCGGTCGGGAATATTCGCTTCACCCCGCACGATCACCCCGTCTTCCATCCGGGCCAGCAGGGTTATGACCTGCTCCGTGGCGGGAACGATGTGACCTTTGACGCGCAGCACCTGGCCGATGGTCTGGATCGCCTCCATGAAGCTGCCGGTTTCCTGGGTCAGGGCCGTCAGGATCAGGTTGCCCAGATTATGGCCGCCGATGTCTTCTTCCTTGCCCTCGGGATCCGCGAACCGGTAATTCATCAGTTCGCTCATCAGTGTTTCACTTTCGGCCAGGGCAATCATAACCGCCCGGATATCACCCATGGCGGGAATATGGAACTTGCGCCGCAGCCGTCCGGTGCTGCCGCCGTCATCTGCCACCGTGACAATGGCAGTGATGTGCAGCTCCTCGATATTCTTGATGCCCCGGCAGATGGCCGACTGGCCGTGGCCGCCGCCGATCACGACAACATTCTTATTCATCGCGGGTCTTCCGCGGAGCGTCACGGTGCTCCAGATAGCAGTTGTACTGGTTCTGGTAGTGTGTATACAGGTAGTTGGCAATGGTCACGGAGCGGTGCTGGCCGCCGGTGCAGCCGATTGCCACGGTAAAGTGATTCTTGCCCTCCTTCACATATTCGGTAAAGGCATAGTCCATGAAGGACAGCAGGCGCTTGATGAATTCCTGGGTTTCCGGCTTCTCCATGACCCAGTCATAGACCTCCCGGTCATTGCCGGTCATGGTCCGCAGGCTCAGCACCCAGTACGGGTTCGGCAGGAAACGCACGTCGATCATCAGGTCGGCATCCAGCGGCACCCCGTTCTTGTATCCGAAGGACACAAACGAAATCGTGAAGTTCGGCACCTCGTTGCGGGAGAAGTACTGTTCCAGTTTCTGCTTGAGTTCCTTTTCCTGCACAAAGGTCGTATCAATGGTCGTAAAGGTATCCGACCGGTAGCTCTGGAACATCTGCCGTTCCACGGCTATCGCTTCTTCCAGGGTATTGACGGAATTGCTCAGAAGCAGCGGGTGGGTTCTTCTGGTGCTCTTGTAACGGTGCAGCAGGACCGCGTCGCTGGCATCGAGGAACAGCACCTGCACGGCGATGTCGTCACCGTTGAGGCCCCGCAGGAATTCCGGGAAATCCTGGGCCGTCGTTGCCAGGGCAATATATCTGTACCGCGGATCAATACTGGCCTCGATCATATCGACCAGCAGGCTGACCAGCTGCACCGGGAAGTTATCAATGACATGCCAGCCCATGTCCTCCAGGATCCTTGTGGCAGTGCTCTTGCCTGCCCCGGACATGCCGCTGACCAGAATGACTCGTTTCTTTTCCGCCATGATCGCAATCCTCCTCTTTCTGCCATATTCTACCACGCCCTTCAGCGTGCCACAATTTCAATACTCCCAAAAAGAAAACTCCTTTCAGGAGTCTTCTTCAGCCGGTGGTTACTTCTTCTCGGCGCGGTATTCCATCTCCGCCACACAGGCGATGGTCTGGAACATCGAGCAGGTTTCGGTCGCCTTCTTCAGGCAGTCCTGCAGGACCGCTTCATCCGCGTCACTGTCCACCCGGAACAGGATGTCCACATGTTCAAGCGTTGCCGGAACCCCGCTGCGCTTGCGGCCGTCCACATAGACGTCAGTGCCCTTGATGTCAGCCCCTGCCGCCTTGGCATGCTTGAGGAAGTTGGAGTAGAGGCAGGCACTCAGGGCGCCATATGTCATGTCATACGGAACCAGGCCGCCGTCGCCTACCTGCAGAGTCTGATTGCCGGCTTCATAAGTTCCCTTGAAACCGTCCTTGAACTGTACCAGTGCCATATCTTTTCACCTTGTATGAATCTTCATACAGCCTTTCTGGTTTCATCGTAACACTGTTTCCTCACGGCTGAAACGAAAGTGCCCGGAAACAGAAAAAGGACAGCTTCCGCTGTCCTTCTGTCTGTTACATCTTTTCGAATGTGTATTCGATTTCAGCGACCTTGTATACGGTCTGCACCATTGAGCAGTCACGCATTGCCAGGTCCATGCACTCCTTGAGCGCTTCTGCGGATTCCGGACCGCCGACCCGCATCAGGATATTGACATACTCCAGGGTTGTCGGGATTTCCTTGCGCTTGCGGCCGTCGATGTAGATTTCAACA
>JAEEHG010000032.1 GCA_016280695.1 Solobacterium sp.
ATGTATCAATGACAATCCCGTCTTCCAGCAGCACCCCGCTGATGGTTGTTGTGCCTGTATCAAGTCCGATTACTTTCATATGCTTTTTCCCGGTAACATCATACCATGCCTGTCCGTATGCAAAGTCACAATGGGCTGATCTGCTGTATGATAAGGATATGAAATCACAAGCATATGACGTCCTGTGCATCGGCACAGCCCTGATTGATTCCATTATCAGGGGCTTTGACCCGGCCCCGGTCTCCGCTTCCGGCTTCCGGGCGGTTTCCGGTTCGCTGCACGTCGGCGGGGAAGCTGTCAATGAAGCCATCGCCCTTGCCAAACTGGGGGCCAGACCGGCGGTTCTGTGCAGTCTGGGGCAGGATGAAGCCGGCGGGATGGTTCTCGGGCATCTGCAGGATGCCGGGGTCGGCACGGCATTTGTCCGGCGCTCCCTTCACCCCACCCCGGTGACCACTATGTTTGTCAGGGAGGACAGCACCCGGCAGTCCATTACCAACCAGGCACACTTTTACAATTTCCATCCTGAACAGTATCTGGACGCGATACCCCTGCCCAAAGCCATGATTCTCGGCTCCCTGTTCCGGGCTCCCTTTGACGACCCGGCAGTGACAGCCGCCGTCCTGCGCTTTGCGGACAGAAACGGCATCCCAGTATTTGCCGATACCAAACTGCCCAATGCAAGGCCCTGCACCCTGGACGAGATCCGGGACTGCCTGCCGCTTGTCGGCTGCATCACCCCAAACGAAGATGAAGCCCGCTTCTATACCGGCAAAGAAACGCCGGCAGAAATGGCTGAGGTCTTCCTGCAGTACGGGGTCCGGAACGTGATCATCAAACTCGGTGCCGAAGGCTGTTATTTCCGCAGCCGGGAAGCCGCTTATGCGCTGCCGGCCTGCCGGATCGAAGCGGTTGACGCGACCGGGGCCGGTGACAACTTCCTGGCCGGGTTCGTCAGCGAACTGCTGCGGGGTTCCCCGGTCCCGGATGCCCTGCGCTTTGCGAATGCCTGCGGGGCCATCTGCACCTCCGCGGCCGGGGCTTCAGCCGGGCTGCAGAGCCGGGACCAGGTACTGACCTTCCTGGATAACCTGTAAAATGAAAAAATCCTGTGACAAGACAGGATTTTTTTCTTATCCCTTCCGGTCGCCGCGGTCCAGGAGGTTTGCGATTCTGCCGAGCAGGATACCGGCGCATGCCCCTGCGAAAGCCAGCCCGAACACCCATAACGTACCGCTGTCCGGCGCAAGCTTGAATGTCATCATGGAATTGCACATGTAGTTCAGCACGTTGGCACAGCCGGCAAGCACCGGAAACAGCCAGTACTTCCGGCTGTTTCCCAGGGCCAGGGCGAACAGGAAACTGACGCCCGGGGCCAGGAAGAAGAAAACCAGGATAAGGCCGATCGGATCATCCCCGTAGATCCAGTACAGCCGGCTCAGGATGATGAAAACCAGCATGACGGTCAGATAGACCAGCAGTAATTTCTTTTCGCCGCGGTTCATATTCCTGCCTATCCGTTGTTGGAACTGAAGGAAATGCCTGAGGAATTTTCATTTTCACGGCGGGCTTCAAGCATCTTCTCCAGCTGGATCACCACCGCCACGATCATATCCTCATAATCCGGCTGATAGATATCAATGTAGTACTTATCATGCATCGATATGGCTTTCTTCCCGACCGTGGCAAGCGGCTCTTCGTTGCCGTCCACCAGGTTGAAACTCAGCCCGAGGAGGTTGCCGCGGATCTGCCAGCCCAGTTCCGCAATATTTGTAATGTCTTCCGCCACATGGAAAAGTTCATTGGACAGCGTGAACTTAGTGCCGTCCGCCATGGTGACATAATGGATTTCGTGCAGGCTCACCGGCCTTTTTTCCAGGTTGGCAACCAGATTGCCGGCCGCATCCATGATATCCGTCTTGCCCTTGACCGTGATGATGCTGGACTTTGTATAGTACTTCACATTTTCCTGTTCATCCGTGACATCGATCCGCCTGTGCATGTCGCCCAGCCGCAGCGCCGTATACAGCGTATATGCCGGTTCGCCGTAATCGACGATGGTGCTTCTTCCGAGGCTGTCAGCCGCGTCATTTACATCATCACTCAGTGTCTTCAGTATCGATAATAATCCCATGATCTGTTTCCTTTCTGCCGGTGTTCCTGCAGGGTGTTATCTCGGCGGGATGATCTCCAGCCAGTAGCCGTCCGGGTCCTGGATAAAGTAGATCCCCATGGCGTGATTTTCAAAGCAGATGCACCCCATCTCTTCGTGCAGTTTATGGGCGGCTTCGAAGTCATCCGTGAGGAATGCCAGGTGGAACTCCTCCTCCCCGATGTCATAAGGCTGTGGATGGTCTTTCAGCCAGGTCAGCTCGAGCTCAAAATCACTGGTTTCGTTGCCGATGTACACGATGATAAACGAGCCGTCAGCCGCGGTCTTGCGGCGGAGTTCCTTCAGGCCCAGCGCTTTTTCGTAAAATGCCAGTGAACGGTCCAGATCAGCAACATTGTAGTTTTCATGGATCATCTTGAACTTCATAACTTATCCTCCCTGTTACAGTTCCCAATGGGTTTCGTCTGCTGTGTCCAGCAGGATGGTTTCACAATCCTGCATGTACGAAGCGCGGAACCGATCCACAACAGTCCTGTCTTCCCAGAAATGCATTGGCAGCACATACCGGGGATGACAGACTGACAGGAACAGTTCCATGCCCTCGGCATAATTGTCCTCCAGACGGTCATCCAGTACCGCAAAGGCTATGTCAATTGGTATGCCGGCAAGCTTCTGTATTTCCCGCCGGAATACG
>JAEEHG010000268.1 GCA_016280695.1 Solobacterium sp.
CAGATGCGGGGTGAGATCAATCGCGAAGGATGTATAGCCATAGGGATGATAAGCCAGCTTTTCCCCATTCAGATAAACATCGCAGTTCATATAGACGCCGCCGAAATCCAGGATGATTTCCTGTCTCTGCCACTCCTGGGGGACAGTGAAATGGCGCCGGTACCAGCCGGTCCCGCCGGGCAGGAAGCCGCTTTCCGCTTCCCCGGCGACGGTGAATGGCTGAGCTATGGACCAGTCGTGGGGCAGGGTTACTGTCTGCCAGGAACTGTCATCCAGGCCGGGATCAGCCCCGTTTTCCGGATCATCGAAAAGAAACAGCCAGTTCTGATCGAAATTCACATCCCGTACACTGGCCGCATAGGGTTCCGGTGCGGGTCTATGCAGCAGGAAAAACAGCGCGGCCGGGATCAGGACTGCGATCAGCAGGAACACAATTGCGGATTTGCGGATGCGCCGTTTCTTTTTCATAGGGTTATTATAACGCGGGCCGGCGGCGCAGATTCAGAAGAATCATAACCGCGGCACTGAAAAGTGACAGGGCAAGGCCTGCTTTCTGGACCAGGGTGCCGCTGTAACGGCAGGTATACGTGCCCGGTCCGGCCGCTTCAAAACTGACCAGCCGGTCCAGGCCGGGCTGTGTCACCAGCGGTTTATTGTCTTTATAAACCTGATATCCCTTATACCACGTGACCGGCAGGAGGTATGTTCCGGCTTCATCGCTGATTGTGAAGGTCAGCGTGTCATCGGTGCGGGTATATGCGATCCCGGCATCATAGCCGGCTGCGTCCCGGATCACCGGCTCAAACCCGCGGAAGTCCGGGGAACCGATGGGGATGTAGTCACCGCCGGCCAGCTCGACCCGCATGTACGTGGCCGAGTAATACGGGTCAGTCAGTTTTCCTTCCGTGATGTCGGTGTACTGCGTCGCTGAACTGATGGTAAACGGCCTGTCCAGGACCGGCAGGACATGCACGCATCCTTCGGCCAGGATGACGGCCAGAAGGCCATACTGCAGGAAGGGCCTGCCGCGTTGCGGCAAAGCTGACAGCAGCCCTGCCAGCGGCACTATGAGCAGGACCGATGCCAGGGTCATCAGCCGCCAGGGAAACTGCAGCACCCGCAGGAATACCAGGTAATCCCAGGGGATATACCTGAGCGGCAGGAGAAGGCATACGAGGCCGGCAGCAAGGCACCGGCTGACGAATACACGATGCTCTGCCTGATTGCGGAAGCGCAGCCAGAACAGCGGCAGAAGCATCAGTTCCCAGCCGGGGTTGACCGTCATCTGCATCTCCGGCCCGTACTGCAGGCCGCTGTAGCCGAAGACCGTCCGGTTGACAAAGTACTGGGACAGGTTCAGCGCGTTGCCGGCCAGGTCGCTGCCGCCGGCGTAGTAGGAAAGATAAAATGACTGGCTGGCGAGCTGCTCGATCATCGGCAGGGTAAACCAGGCGGTCAGCAGGAATGCCTTCAGGGCACTGCGGAAACCGGCCTGCCAGATAGTTCCGGGAAGGCCTTTTCTGTACAGCGTCACGAAGACGAGCAGCAGCACCGCCGCCATGATAAAGGTCAGGTTGTGGGAGAAGACCAGCCCGCAGAGGGACAGTGTGAGCAGGGTTTCTCCCCGGGTATCCTGCTTTTCCAGCAGGAGATACATGGCCGACAGCAGCACCGGCAGGAAGATCATGGCCGTCAGCTCGCCCAGGGCGCTGCGCACATAGGCATCCGTGATCCGGTAATTGGCAAACAGATACGCCGCGGCAGCAGTCACTGCGGCTTTCCGGTTACTGCCCAGGCGCCAGGCCAGTTTCTCTGCCGTAAAGGCCGTACAGGCTGTGACCAGGAAGACAAAGCCCTGATAGCAGCAGGAAAGCGGCAGGCCGCAGAGATACAGCAGGGCCGGCAGGACAATGAACAGGTCACAGTAAAAAAGCGGTGCGGCATAACCGAAGCCGTTGTTTTTGTATGGATAGATGTACGGCGGGAAGTGACCGGCCTGCAGGCTGCGGGCCATGCCCTCAATCCGGGAAAGATGAAAGAACGTATCGTGTTCAATCCCCAGCTGGTCCTTCATGAGCCATGGCAGCACAAACAGCAGGGCCAGGCCCAGGGCACACAGGAGGAAAAACAGGTTGTTTCCGCGTTCCCGTTTCATTATCCGAAATACCAGCTGGGCAGCCATTCCAGCATATGGATGTATTCAAGCGATGTGCCGAAACCGGCGGTTACCGGCAGGAACAGCACGAAGACAAGGGCCGAAAGCACCAGCACCGCCGCCAGCAGTTTTTCCCATTTCCGGTTTTTCCGGATCAACTCCCGGAACATGTAGACGATGGCCATGAACATGAACATGCTGGTGGGATAGAAATGATAGGCAAAGATGCAGCGGTCGACCGCCACCCACGGCAGCAGGGCCGACAGATAGCCGGCCAGGATGATAAAGGCCGCAACCGACCTTGTTCTGAACCAGGAGACCAGCGTGAAGATGGCCGCGATAAATCCGCACCAGCAGAGGATGGGGTTGCTGAAGCAGGCAATGGTATGCTGCACGGTTTCAAAGAATGTCCCTGAGTAGTACCAGATCGGCCGGATGTCCAGCAGCCACATGTACCAGGTGCTCTGGTACGGGTGGGTCGCGTCGAGGTTGGCGTGATAGTCGTACATGTATTTTGTGTGGCTCCAGACATTGGTCACACTCCAGCCGTCCCGCCAGACCGGCGTCCAGGTGTATGCCAGGATATAGATGGCCAGCGGAATGAAAATAAAGAAGACGAAGCACAGCAGGATCGTGGTGACGGTGTTCTTTTTAAAGGTCTGCATCAGCTGTTTCTTTTCACCGGGATCAGCGCACTGTCCGGCCTGATGCCAGTGGCGGAACAGGGTCGCGAACAGGATGACAGCCAGGCCGACAGCACTATAGCAGGCCGTCCATTTCGTGGCCATGCCCAGCCCGGTTGCCAGCCCGCACAGCAGCAGCCAGAACAGCTGTGTCGTCAGGGGTGTTTCATAATAATCACAGGCCGCCCAGCGGATCATGAAGTAATACATCAGCAGGATGAAGAAGACACTGAACGGTTCCAGGGTGCCGATGCGGGAAGTGGTTATGTGCATGAAGTCCAGGGCCAGGAAAGCCGTGCCGGCCGCGGACAGCTCCGGGCGGCCGAACAGGGCATGCAGGATGGCATACATCACCGGCACCATGAAAATCCCGAAGAGCGCTCCCGGCAGCCGCCAGATAAAGGGGCTCATGCCGAACAGGCGGATGAACAGGGCCATGATGGAGGTGCCCAGCAGCGGGTGCACGGTGGCATACATGTGCTGCTGCATGGCAATCTCCCAGGCATTGCGCGGATGATAAATTTCATCAAAGAAACTCTGGTCATAGTATGTAGGCTCCAGCGGGATCGTATCCTGCTCATCGATGACCAGTTCTGCCGGATACGGCGAATTTACATAGTCATCCTGCAGCACGCTGACGGCGGCGAACCGGTCCCCCCCAAAAACCTGGAAGCCGATTTCCGTCAGGGTCATGTTCGGATTTGCGGAAGAGATCCGGTAATATGGCATGTTCCAGTCGCCGGAGACAATCTCCCAGCGGTAAATGGAACCCTCACTTAACGTGGCAATTTCCTGCCAGTTTTCAAGATCATAGGAGGCTTCGATGCGGACCTCCAGGAAGCCGAGCTGGTAGTTGCCGGGATTGGCGTTGTTGTCGCCTTCACCATAGATGGCATGAAGTTCGTCAATATGGGTGTCTTCATCCAGCACCAGCACAAAACTCTGGGCTGGGGCGGATGGCTGCCAGGTAGTGACCGGGAAGACTGAAGAGCCAAGCTTCCACAGTGAGACAATAGCGTAGAGCACGGTGATCAGGGTGACATAATACCAGTCTTTTTTTCTGTACGGCTGCCAGGCCGGCAGGCCGGTTGCGGCTGTCCCGTCTGTCTGCGCCGGCCGCTGCCGGAAAGGAAGAAAACGGAAAAGCAGGCTGATCAGCTCGGCTGCCGTCAGGCAGGCAAGCACCAGCATCAGCAGTTCCGTATCTTTGAACAGACGAAAACTCAGACCTTGCATAATTGCATACAATTATACAATAGAATCATTTAGCACTCATATTGACAGAGTGACAGATCGTGCTATACTTACCTGTGTTAGCAAACGCACTGTTTGAGTGCTAATAGGAGGATGATTATGTTAAAGCCATTACATGATTATGTTGTACTGGAAAAAGTCAAGGAAGAAG
>JAEEHG010000269.1 GCA_016280695.1 Solobacterium sp.
AGCCGTATTACCGGCCCGGTCTTTCACCCTGAACACGATTTCCTGCTTCTCCGCGTCATAGGAACAGGCCGTCTGCCGCAGAAGGTCTCCATCCACGTTGTCACTGACTTCTGCCAGGTACTGCCGACATTCAGGCTCTCCTGATACCGCCATGACCGCCTGCTCCGCGTTCAGGACAATTGACGGGGCGGTTTCATCCACCACCCGGATGTGCAGATACGCATGTACGGACGGATCTTTGCGCAGGACATACTCAGCCAGATAACTGCCGGGTTCATACGCTTCAAACGCTTCCGGCAGCTGCACCGCGGAAAGATCTTCCGGCTGACGGATATAATCTTCCGGACGGAATGACTGCCCGCAGGCCAGCGTGATCTCTGCCGCCCGCAGTTCCAGCAGGACCGGTTTTTCCCTCTTCGCGCCATGGACCAGCACCAGGCCGCAGCCGGCTGCCAGAAGCCCGAAAGCACAGATGCCGAGGCGCCGCCACGGCACGGGCCGCCGGTAATGATCAATCGGCTGGCCGGCAGAAGCCCGGTAGCGGATATCCTCCATGTCCCGGGCACGAACCCACGGATGCATCATCACCGCCAGGATGTGCGGGTCCGTGTCTTCCTCCATGGCCAGGCGCAGCTGTTCCATCTGCCTGTAGTTGTAGTGATAATCCGCAAGCTGCCTGATCTGTTCATCTTCCAGGCCGTGCAGCCGGGCCAGTTCAACCTGCTGCTTCTGCAGGAATGTCAGTTCGTGTTTCATCGCCGTGATCCCCCTGCCCATGTTATTCGCATGTATAGGGCAGATTGCCGGGATGGGCATAAAAAAACATCCCGATTGCTCGGAATGCTTTTTTCACCAGCTGATTAACGCTTGGAGTACTGCGGTGCCCGACGGGCGCCCTTGAGACCGTACTTCTTCCGTTCCTTTTCACGGGAATCACGGGTCAGATATCCGGCCTTCTTCAGGACCGGCCGATAGTCTGCGCTTGCTTCAAGCAGAGCGCGGGCAATGCCGTGCCGCATGGCACCGGCCTGACCGGTATAACCGCCGCCTGCGACATTGATCTTGATGTCGAACTGACCAGCTGTTTCTGTCAGAACCAGCGGGGAGTTGACGATCATACGCAGAGTGGCCTGCGGAAGGTATTCTTCCAGAGACTTGCCGTTGACTGTGATGACGCCGGTACCCGGAGTCAGGAAGACACGGGCAGTGGACTTCTTGCGGCGTCCTGTACCATTATAGGTTACTGTTGCTTTCTTCTTAGTTGCCATATGTCTTTACTCTCCTAGTCCTTGATCTTCAGCTCAACAGGCTTCTGAGCTGCATGCGGGTGTTCTGCACCTTCGTAAACGAACAGGTGCCGGCGCTGGGCATCACCCAGCTTGTTGTGCGGAAGCATGCCTTTGATGGCCTTTTCAACCCATTCCACAGTGTACTTCTGACGCATTTCCTTGGTGGAACGTACGCGGAGTCCGCCTGGATACATGGAATGGCTGAAGTAGAACTTCTTCGCATCCTGGTCACCGGTGATCTGTACCTTGTCGGCATTGATGACGATGACATAGTCGCCGCAGTCAACGTGCGGTGTGTAGCTTGGCTTGTGCTTGCCTCTCAGGACCGTGGCGACCTGGGATGCGAGCCGGCCCAGTGTGCAGCCTTCCGCATCAACGATATACCACTGATGCACGACTTCGCTGGGCTTGATCATTGTTGTCTGACGCATTTTTACAATCCTCCATATGTAGTTTCCGGGGCTACATTTGGCATAGATAGCCGTCTATCATTCTATTGTTCTTTGCCCTTCAAGTCAACAGATTTTTTTCTCTATTTTACTGAAAAAAGGGCATATTTCAGCCCTTTCGAGATTGTCTGCCTGAACAGCTTACTTGGCGAATTTGACAGTGCCGCCGATGACGGTCATCCGGCAGTCCATAACAGCCTGCATGTCGTCAATCGGGTTGCCGCCGTAGACGGTGAAGTTGGCCTTCTTGCCGACTTCGATCGTGCCGTGGTCTGCCGCCACTTCGCACAGTTCCGCCGCGTTGATTGTCCCGGTTCTGATGCAGTCCCACGGTTCCATGCCGGCTTCCTTCATCAGGATCATTTCATAGGCAGTCATGTCATGCGGGTTGAACGGTGTGCCGGCATCGGTGCCAAGTGCGATCTTGACGCCTGCCTTGTAGGCATTGTAGAAGGTCTTCTTATGTGCTTCGAAAGCCCCGCGGACCTTGCGGATGACAAAGTCGGAAACCTTGTCCGGGTTGACGTAGATCCAGTACATGGCAGCCAGGGTCGGAACATAGACGGTGCCGTGCTCCTTCATCCAGTCGAAGCACCAGTCATCCATGTAGAAGCCGTGCTCGATGGAGTCAACACCGGCCCGGAGCGCGTTCTTGATGCCGATCATGCCCTGGGCATGGGTTGCCGCCTTGGCATTGACCTTGTGGGCTTCTTCGATCGCGGCCCGCAGTTCATCTTCGGTGAGCTGCGGGGAGCCCGGTTCAACACCCTTTGTCATAACACCGCCGGTCGCCATGACCTTGATCCAGTCAGCGCCTGCCCGGAGCTGCTCACGGGCTGCCTTTCTGGCATCATCCGGTCCGTCTGCTTCACGGCCGCCGTTCCAGCCATGACCGCCGGTCATACAGATGCACTTGCCGGAGACGACCATTTCCGGACCGTCAACCTGGCCTGCCTTGACCGCGTCACGCAGGTCAATATCAATATAGTTGGAGCCGCCTACGTCTCTGACATCGGTAACACCGGAACGCAGATATTTCTGCAGATTTTCAATACCTTCGATGGTAGCGGCAGTAATCAGCGGCCGGCCGTCGGCTGCCTTGCCTGTGTCCAGAACTGTATGGACATGGCAGTTGAACAGACCCGGGCTGACATAATTACCCTGGAAGTCGACAACCTCTGCCCCTTCCGGGATCTCAATATCGCCGATCTCCTTGATGATGCCGTCTTCTGTAAGAATCGATGCCTCGATAATCTTACTGTTGATGACATCCATGATCTTGCCGTTGATGAATACCTTGACTGACATATGCTTTTCCTCCTGAAATTGAAATACCAGGTTATTCTAGCAAGATTCCAAAGCCTCATCAAACAGGTATAATTCCACTTTAAGGAAACTTTTTTGTATTATATAGCATCACAAATTGACTTTTAGCGAAATCTTTTATACATTTGACATAAGTTATGAAAAAACAGGTGTTCTCTTTATGAATTTGTCAATTCATATGAAACATCGGGAGGGATTATGAATCAGGAAATCAACGCCTATGTCGGCAGCCGGATCCGGTCGGTCCGCCGGAGCAAGAACATGAGCATCCAGCAGCTGGCCGATGCCATCTCGAAATCAAAGGCCTGCGTATCCAAATACGAAAAAGGCGAAATCACGATCGATATCCCCACCCTTTTTGAAATATCCGATGTGCTGGAAGTGCCGGCTGAACGGCTGATCGATTACCGCCGCAGCAAAGAACCTGAGCCCGCCGGAAGCCTGCGCGGCACCAGCCCGTTCTTCAAGGCAAAGAAACTGTATTTCTATTATATTGACGGCCGGTTCGCGGACATCAAGGACGGCATCATCAATATCGACAATGAATCCGGCAAGGCGGTCTGCCCGGCAGACTTTACGATCTTCATCAAGACCAGCCGCGGCTTCACTTCGGAAATCTATTACACCGGCACGGTCACCTACAGCGATATGCTGATCCGCTTTTCCATGCAGAACCAGTACAATGCCCTGGAAGAAGACCTGCTGTACATCTTCAACCCGCTCGAATACCGCAAC
>JAEEHG010000270.1 GCA_016280695.1 Solobacterium sp.
GTATCGTTTATGCGTAAGAAGTTGAATCAAACACATTGCAAATAAAACTGCCTGACAATAAAATGTTATTCATGACAGAAAACAAAATCACCGAAGGGAATGTCCCCCGCCAGCTGCTTGCCTTCTTTTTTCCGCTGCTGGTCGGCTCGGTATTCCAGACACTTTACAATACAGTAGACAGTATCATCGTTGGACGCTTTGTCGGGGCCAATGCCCTGGCGGCTGTCGGCGGCACAGGCATCATCATGGGCATGCTGGTGGGATTCTTCATGGGCATGGCCAGCGGCGGCACCGTTATCATCTCCCAGTATTACGGGGCAAAGGACAACGAGAACCTGTCCAAGGCAGTCCATACCACTGTCACCCTGGCGCTGATCGGCGGTCTGTTCCTGACCCTGCTGGGTGAGTGCCTGGCCGGAACCCTGCTGCAGCTGATCAAGCTGGACCCGGTCATCATGGATATGGGCAAGATGTATCTGCGGATCATCTTCGGCGGCATGATCTTCTTCACCCTGTACAACCTGGGCGGCGGGATCCTGCGGGCAGTCGGTGATTCCAAACGGCCGCGGAACTATCTGATCCTGACCTGCATCATGAATATCTTCCTGGACCTGCTGTTTGTCTTGGCCCTGCATATGGACGTGGCCGGGGTGGCCATCGCAACCATTCTGTCGGTTGCCGTCTCTTCGGTTCTGGTAAGCCGGGTGCTGCTGACCACGAACGATATCTTCCGGGTTGACCCGAAAAAGCTGGGTATCGACAGATATATCCTCAAGGAGATTATCCGCATCGGCCTGCCGGCCGGCGGCACTTCCCTGGCCTATGTCTTCTCCAACGCAGTCATCCAGGCGGCGGTCAATTCCTTCGGTGCCACCACCACGGCTGCCTGGGTAGCCTTCGGCAAGATTGACAATATCATCTTCATGATCCAGGGTGCCTTCGGCATGGCCGCGACAACCTTCGTCGGCCAGAACTACGGCGCAAAGAAATACGACCGGGTACGGGAAAGCGTACAGGCCGGCCTGCTTATGAGCATTGGTGTCACCCTGGTGCTGAGCCTGGCCATGTGGTTCTTCGGACCGGTCATGATCTCGCTGTTTGCGACTGAAGATACCGTCATTTCCATCGGTGCTTCCGTGCTGCGGGTATGCGCGCCGTTCTACTTCACCTATTCATTTATCGAGATTCTCTCCGGGGCTATCCGCGGATCCGGCGAAGGGTTTGTCCCGATGGCCATTTCCCTGTCCGCGATCTGCCTGTTCCGCTTTGTCTGGATTGCCCTGATCTCCCCGCGGATCGGCGGCACCGTACAGACCATCGCAGCCTGCTACCCGGCTTCCTGGATCGCTGCCGGGGTGATCTTCATTCTTTATTACATGCGCTACCGCCGCAAATTCATCACCCGCTGAAACCACATGAAAACCCGTCAGTAAACCGGCGGGTTTTTTGCTTTACAGAAGAAATACTGTCCGGACGCTATTCCTTGTCTTCCTTTTCCATGAGGACTTTGCCGGAACGCCAGGCTTCCCCGGCCTGCGGCCCGGTCACATAGTAGCCGGCCTTGAACGGGTCAAAAGTCAGCACCTGCATCTTTGTGATATCAATCTTGCCGTTTTCATCCAGCGCGTCCTCTCTGGCGTTGACGTTGACGATCTTGCCGACAACGGCATACATATTCGGGGTGTCGATGACCTCCGCCAGTTCACACTCCATGCACACCGGGAACTCCTCGATCACCGGCGCGTCCACAAAGGTGCTCTTTGTCTCCTTCAGACCGGAACGGGCAAACTTGTCCGGCATGGCCGCGGCACTGACAATCCCGGCAAAATCCGCCTCTTCCACATGCGCTTTATCTGCCAGGGCCACGGTGAAGGCCTTCCGGTTCAGAATGTTCCTTGTGGTCTGATGATCCTCCGCCAGGAACAGGGCAATCTTGTCATAGTCACAGATCATGCCCCAGGCCGCGTTCATGACATCCGGCGTGCCCGCCTCATCATAGGATGCCACCATCAGGACCGGCATCGGAAATACAGCTGTCAATACTCCAAGATCCTTACGCATTTGATTCTCCTCCTTCGGCAAAAGCCGCTATGATTTCCCGCGCGGCAGCCCGGCCGTCCTGCACAGCCGCCCCGATGGTCTTCGGGCCGGTCCAGGCATCCCCGGCTGTCCACACATTTTCGATGTTTGTCATATGTACGGCAGTGATTTCCAGATCGTCTGCCAATACCGTGAAGTCCACTTTCTGGCCGATCGCCATGACGACCAGGTCGGCCGGGATTGTTTCTTCGCTGCCCGGGATTTCGTGGAAGGACGCCCGGCCGCTTTCATCCGGTTCCCCCAGCGACATGTGGATGACCCGCACGGCTGTTACAGCGCCGGTATCATCCCGCGCAATTTCTTTAATATTGGTCAGGAAGGCAAACTGCACCCCTTCCTTGCGGGCGTCATTGATTTCCTTCGCGTTCGCCGGCATTTCCTTTTCCGAGCGCCGGTATACCACCGTTACTTCCGGCACGATCCGGATCAGGCTGCGGGCACAGTCCATGGCCACGTTCCCGCCGCCCCAGACAATGGCGTTCCGATATCCGGCATAGGCTTCGGCCCGGTGCAGGATATTGAGGTCATACAGCAGGGTCAGCCCCGCTGCCACCCCGTTTCCCGCCGCAAAGCCGAAAGTGTTTTCCACCTGGGCCCCGATCGCGGCCAGAATCCCGTCATAGGATTCCCGCAGCCGGGCAAACATCTCCCGGTCCACCCGGCAGCCGAAGCGGAAGCCGCAGCCCAGTTTCTTCAGGGTCTGATATTCGTTCTGCAGAAACTGTTTCGGCATCCGGAAAACAGGGATACCGGTATACACCGCCCCGCCCAGTTCTGCCTCTTTTTCATAAATGTCAACTGCGAACCCGTTCTGCAGCAGTTCCTTCGCCGCTGTATAGCCGGCCGGGCCGGCACCGATGACGGCAATCCTTTTTTTCTCTGTCATGATTCTATTATAACCGCGTTCGGGTTCCCTGAAACAACTTGCCATCCATCAAGGAATTGAGTACGATGACATCGTTTGAAAGGACAGCTGTTATGGCACTGAAAGACGAACTTCTCCGGGAGTTTTCCCTCCATCCGCTGACTGCCGTCAGCGGTGAGGACCTGGCTTCCCGGTATCATGTTTCACGGGCAGCGGTATGGAAAGCCGTCAGGGCACTGAAGCGAGAGGGCTTTGATATTGCCTCCTCACCTGCCGGATATACGTTTACCGCCAACAATGATTTCCTGTCGGCGGAAGCGGTCAGCCGGATTGTGCCGGCAATCACCGCCCCGGTATATGTATTCGAGGAAATCGATTCCACCAATAACTATGCCAAGATCCTGGCCGCGCAGAACGCGCCGCACGGCACCCTGGTCCTGGCCAACCACCAGACCGCCGGACGCGGCCGGCAGGGGCACTCATTTTATTCCCCGAGCAATTCCGGCCTGTATTTTTCACTGATCATCCACCCGGAACATACGGAATACATTTCCCGCATCACCCCGGCGGCAGCAGTTTCCGCGGTCGAGGCAGTGTACGCCGTCACCGGCATCCGGCCCGGCATCAAGTGGGTCAATGACCTGTTCATGGGCAGAAAGAAGATTGCCGGCATCCTCAGTGAAGCTGTCACGGACTTTGAGACCGGCAGGATCAGTTCGGTGATCATCGGCATCGGCATCAACTGCCGCACCACGGCTTTCCCGGATGACATCAGTTCGATCGCGGGCTCTCTGGAAGCGGAGAGCATTTCCCGCAACGCCCTGGCTGCCCTGCTGCGGGAGCGCCTGCTCCACCACATCAGCCGTCTCGATGATCCAGCCATGATGGACCTGTACCGCCGGGACAGCATTGTCCTGGGCCGGCAGATCACTTACACATACAACAATGAGATGTATACCGGCCTGGCCGAAGCCATCAACGATGACGGCAACATCCTCATAAAAAAACCGGACGGCACGGTGCAGACCCTGCAGTCCGGTGAGATCTCGATCAAAGACTGGTAATATTACCGGTCTTTTTAATGCGACGCGGCCAGCACATGGCTGACGCTGTTTTCCAGCCGCGGGGCCAATACTGCCACAACAGCCATCTTCAGGACATCACCCGGCAGGAACGGGATCACGCAGGCGGCCAGGGAAGCAGACAGGGTCATACCGGTGCTTTTCATGAACCAGGCGGTACCGAGGGCATACAGGGCGGCGGTGCCCAGCACCATGCCAGCTGCCAGCGCGGCCGTGTTCGTCCCCTCCCTGCTGTATCTGCGGTAAACCAGGCCGGTGATATACGCCAGCGGCAGATACCCGATGATATAGCCTCCGGTCATGCCGAAAACAATTGCTGCACCGGCACTGTAATTGGCAAAGACCGGCAGTCCGGTCATGCCGGTCAGAATATAGATCAGGGTCGCCAGTGTTCCCAGTTTCTCCTTCAGCAGGGCTCCCGTCAGCATCACGGCAAGGGTTGCGAGGGATACCGGCACCCCGCCGGCCAGCGGGATGGCAATCGGGGCCAGCACACTGATCAATGCGGCCATCATGGCGGTCAGAGCTATCTGTCTTACGGTTAAGTGCATGTTGTGTTCTCCTCTCGTAAACCTGTTGTTACATTTATGGTTTACGAACAACAGGATACACCTCCTGTACA
>JAEEHG010000271.1 GCA_016280695.1 Solobacterium sp.
CGACTGCGCCGAACCGGCAGGCAGCCATGCAGCTTCCGCACTTGATGCACTTTTCAGTGTCGATGACATACGGCTCCTTGCCGGGAACGCCGGTGATTGCGCCGCCCGGGCAGGCCCGTGCGCACATGGAGCACTTCTTGCAGACATCCGGGTCGATCGAGTATGTCAGCAGGTCCTTGCAGACGCCGGCCGGGCACTTCTTGTCGACGATGTGTGCAACATATTCATCACGGAAGTGAGAGAGTGTGGACAGAACCGGGTTCGGAGCAGTCTGGCCAAGGCCGCACAGAGCGGTATCCTTGATTTCGTTGCAGAGTTCTTCCATTTCGTCCAGCATTTCCAGAGTGCCTTCACCCTTTGTAATCTTAGTCAGCATTTCGAGCAGTCTCTTGGTACCGATCCGGCACGGGCTGCACTTGCCGCAGGATTCATCAGTAATGAATTCCATGTAGAAGCGGGCAACGTCAACCATGCAGTTATCTTCATCCAGGACGATCATACCGCCGGAGCCCATCATGGAGCCGGCTGCGACCAGGTTATCGTAGTCGATCGGTGTATCGAGTTCTCTCTCGGTCAGACAGCCGCCGGACGGACCGCCGGTCTGTACAGCCTTGAATGCCTTGTTGTTCGGGCAGCCGCCGCCGATTTCATAAATGATTTCGCGCAGGGTTGTACCCATCGGAATTTCAACCAGACCGGTGTTCTTGATCTTGCCTCCCAGAGCGAAGACCTTTGTACCCTTGGACTTCTCTGTACCGATTGCGGAGTACCAGTCAGCGCCGTTCATGATGATCTGGGCAACATTGGCCAGTGTTTCAACGTTGTTGATGCTGGTCGGCTTGCCCCAGACACCGGAAACAGCCGGGAACGGCGGCTTCGGCGTCGGCATGCCGCGCTTGCCTTCAATGGAAGCGATCAGGGCAGTTTCTTCACCGCAGACGAAAGCACCGGCGCCCAGACGGACTTCCAGATCAAAGTCGAAACCGGACTCGAAGATATTCTTGCCGATCAGGCCGAGTTCCTTTGCCTGGTTGATCGCGATATTCAGACGGTGAACAGCAATCGGGTATTCAGCACGGCAGTAAATGTAACCCTGGTGCGCGCCGACAGCATAAGCCATGATAGCCATGCCTTCAACGATTGCATGCGGGTCACCTTCCAGAATGGAACGGTCCATGAATGCACCCGGGTCGCCTTCATCGGCGTTGCAGATGACATACTTTTCATCGCCCGGCTGATCCTTTTCGAACTGCCACTTGACACCGGTCGGGAAACCGGCACCGCCGCGGCCGCGCAGACCGGAAGCCTTGACGACATCAATGACTTCCTGCGGTTCCATGGAGGTCAGAACCTTACCCAGCGCAGCATAGCCATCCATAGCGATATATTCGCTGATGTCTTCCGGGTTGATCTTGCCGCAGTTACGCAGCGCGATTCTTTCCTGCTTTTCATAGAACTTGATCTTGTCAATGTCGAGAATCTTCTCGCCGGTCTTCATGTCTTCTTCACTCAGTTCGAGTTCGGTAACGACACGGCCCTTCAGCAGATGTTCGGCAACGATGTGCTCAACATCTTCCGGCTTGACATAGTTGTAGAATACCTTATCCGGATAAATGGCAACGATCGGACCTCTCTGGCAGAGACCGAAGCAGCCTGTCTTGATAACCCGGACTTCCTCATCGAGGCCGTATTCCTTCAGGTACTTATTGAAATTGTCGAAAATCTCACCGGATCTGCTGGATGTGCAGCCGGTACCGGCACAGCATAATACATTTGTACGAATCATGAACTCAGCCCTCCAGTGCCCTGACTGCGTCTACTGTGTACTCTTCAACAATGTGACCCTTGCCGATGTGCTCTTCCAGGATCTTTGTTGCCTTGTCAGCGTCCACATGCACATAAGTTGTGTGGGAACCGTCCTTGCCGTAAACTTCGACAATCGGCTCATAGACACACATACCGATGCACCCGGTCTGGGTAACAACGCAGTTGTAGTCCTTTTCAGCGGTTTCTTCAACCAGCTTGTTCAGGACCGGTCTGGCGCCGGCAGCGATTCCGCAGGTTGCCATGCCGACAACGACACGGTAATCCTTGCCGCCTTCGCGCATCTCAACCTTTTTGAGTGCTGCCTCACGCATCTTCTTCAAATCTTCCAAACTCTTCATCTCATGCCCTCCTTTGCCCGCATGATACCTTCATTGATATATTCTTTGATCCAGAGAAGAATCTCAGGCTCAAGAAGACTTACACCTTCCAGCATTTCCCTGATTTCACTGGATTTAAAGACAAACTGATCTGAATCTGTCTCGTAGATCATCTCGAAGTCGATGGTCTCGTCTGCCTGTATGGCATACATCATCATCTGTCCGAGATCTCCGGTCGGCGGGGCATCAATATGATCCCTGACAATGCTGGCCTTGACCTCCGTCCCTTCACCGGGCCGGCTGGTAATGCCAAAGCTGCCTCCGCACTGCTCTGTCAGGCCTTTCATAAAGGCCACGCCCATACCAATTTTACGTGTTTTTCTTGTTGTTGTGAATGGATCGGCGACGGTTTTTACCATTTCTTCGCTCATCCCGGAACCGTTGTCCGTGACGGTGATTTCAATGATGTTGTCCTTCATGCTTTCCCGGATTTTCAGCAGGATACGGCCTGCCTTTGCCCCGATGCTGTTCATCAGGATTTCCAGTATATGCATGGCCAGATCTTCCATCATACAATATCACCCCACATCTTCCGGATTTCGCCATGGGTAATGACATTTTCCGGTTCGGAGATATCAATCAGCCGGTGCGCGTCGGAGTCCACAAACCACATCACCTGGTCATCCTTGATCCAGGGATGCATCTTCAGAACCCGCTGGCGCTGTTCCTGCGTCTTGACTTCCAGGCCGTCATAGGCCAGATCCATCGGGATAAACCCGAGCTGGTTAGTCACCGAGTTCGACCGGTCCAGCACATGAGCCAGAACGGCTTTCCCGCCGTGTTCATGAATCGCCTCGACACAGGCGTTCAGGTCAGCAGACAGTGATACCAGCAGCAGCCTTTCTTCCGTTCCGATGACCTGGTCATTTTCATCCATGAGCAGTTCATTGCCGAAATAGTCCGGCCGGTTCGGAATGACCGGCATGTGCGCGTCGATCCACGGCTGCATGCTCTCGGCTTTTTCCAGTTCCCCGAACAGTCCCAGCACATGCACTTCCTCACTGCTTTCAAGCTCCATCCCATACAGCATTTTCAGGCCGATGTTCTGCGCCGCGATACTGACGGAACGCAGCTGACGGGTGGAATTATGATCGGTTACCGCGATGATATCGAGGCCTTTGATCATAGCCATATTGCAGATGTTGTTCGGGGTCATCTCATCCTCGGCACACGGGGAGAGACAGCTGTGCATGTGAAAATCGTAGAACATCAGATCCCCAGTTCAACGAGTTTCTTCGCGGTTTCATAGACCGGCAGGCCGCTCTCGATCACCGGAATGTCTTCCTCATCGGCTCTGGCGATGATATCCTCCGCCAGCACGGCATGATCGGCAATGATAATGCAGGAGAATTCTCTCAGACTGGCAACCCCGATGACATTCATGTGCACCTGTACGGTAATCCATGCCTGTTCCGGTTCGCCGTTGCCCATGACCCAGCTGAGCAGATCGCCGCAGAACGCCCCGCTTACGGTGCGGTCCAGCGCTGCTTTCTTTGTGGCACATGACCATCCGGTCTTTTCAATCAGTTCCTGTACTTTCATACGTCTTTCTCCTTCATGCTGTGCAGTATGTGGCAGTCCTCCAGCTTCTTGGTGCCGTTGACGATTGCCTCGGCCATGATCCGGCATGTCTGCATGCCGCAGGCGCTGCAGTCGTAACCCGGCAGCAGTTCCAGCTGTTCATTGACTTTCTGGAAGAAAGCCAGTTTTTCCATCAGTGTCCGCGGATCTTCATCCCCGGATATGATCCTGCCGCTGTAGAGTTCCTCGATGTTGATTTCGCTCAGCTGTTTCCGCCGTTCGGAAGTCAGCGCATCGATGTTGTTTTTGGTCAGATAACTGTTGCCCCACAGCAGATGGCCGCCGATGCAGCCGTTGAAGCAGGGAAACAGGTGCAGAATCCGGAACCGCTCCAACAGTCCGAATTCCGTCATATCC
>JAEEHG010000272.1 GCA_016280695.1 Solobacterium sp.
ACAGCCGCTGATGTCGAAGTCATCATGGGCTGAAACGGAGAAACGGATATGAACTTTCAGATTGAAACGGCCCGCACCCGGACTGAAACGGCTGCCGATCTGGCCGCTGTCCGCTTTGCGGGACACTTTACGGAATACATGGATGCTGTGTACACAGACGCCGGACGCGGTCATGTCTTCGCGGTCTGCGGACTGTCACGGCCCCTGCCGGCTGCCGGCTTTCTGCTGGCCCTGCCGGAACTGCAGGGATATATTTCCGATCCCGGGCGGGATTATCTGCTCAATGCCGGTACCGGCTGCCTTTATGCGGAAACAGAAGAACTCCGAATGGCTCCGGAAGACGCGGCAGCGGTGCGGTGCTCGCTTGGGCGGCTCATGCATGCCCCGGGCGAACTGAATGACCAGGGTGAGCTGGTGCTGGACCTGCAGGCTCCTGCAGTCGGTACCCATTACGCGGTGAACCTCCTGCTCGGCAGCCGTGAAGGCTATGACGATCCCCTGCAGTCCACGCCGAAAAGCGTGCTGGACGGTTTCGGGAGAGGCTCTTTCCGGGCCCGGCAGGATAAACAGGTGCTGGCCACCCGCTATGAACTGAATCCCGACATTAACGGGGAAGCGGCCAACCGGCAGTTCTACCTGACCGAGAACGGCCGGCAGATCTTCTATTCCGCCGACGCCTTCACCAATGTCAGAAGCGCTGTCTGCCGGCATGGCGTCAATCACACCGAAATCATTTATGAAACAGAATGCGGCCTGCGCATCCGGCGGCTGATCTTCATCCTGCCGCAGCAGCCGGGTTTCCCGGACGCGGTGGAAGCGCAGCGGATCGTCATAGAAAATCTTTCCGGCCGGCCGCGGAACCTGCGGCTGACCGCCACCGGCATGTTCGGGATTACGGATCCGAACACCCTGACTACCGATATCGTCTATGCCAATGTCGTGGCCGAGAGTGAACTGTACTGTCAGGACGGCATGCCCGCCGCAATGACCGTGCATCACAAGCCAAAGGCCTGCGACAGCGAAAAACGGTTCGCCATGCTGGCCTTTAACGGCACCATGATGGATGAATTCTGCAGCAGTGCTGC
Source organism: Solobacterium sp. (assembly GCA_016280695.1). Taxonomy (GTDB): domain Bacteria; phylum Bacillota_I; class Bacilli_A; order Erysipelotrichales; family Erysipelotrichaceae; genus Bulleidia. The sequence continues at coordinate 1,086 of JAEEHG010000272.1, forward strand.
TGCTTTCCTGGGCCGCGGAACCTATGATCATCCCGAGAACCTGGCCCGGCTGGACTGCAGCCATACCCGCCGCGGGGCAGCCTTCTTCGCCATGGCAAAGTCCTTTGCGCTGAACGGCACCCCGGTCACGATTGATGTCTATGCCGGCATGTCTTCCGCCCCGGAAGATGTGCGGCCTCTGTTCGATCGGCAGCTGGCTGCCCTGTGTGCCTTTGCCCGGCAGCCGGAAAAACTGACAGAAGTTTTTGACCGCATGCTGGCCGAACAGCAGGCATACCGTTCGTTCCTGCAGGTCCATACCGGTGATCCGCAGACCGATGCCTATCTGTCCCGCAACCTGCCCTTCCAGGTCCTGTATCAGACGTACGTATCCCGTTCGTTTGCCTGGACCCAGAAAGCATACCGGGAAACCGGTTTCCGGGAGATACAGGACCTCTACGCTTCCATGTACTATTTCCATGCCCAGGGCAAGGACGCCCTGATTCGGGAACTGCTTTCTGCCTGGATCGTCAACGTCTTCCCGATGGGCTATGCCTATCACAACTTCACCACCCGCGGCAAGGAACCGGGCATGTGCTCGGATGACCAGCTGTGGCTGGTGCAGGCAGTATACCGCTATGTCACCCTGACCGGTGACACGGCTTTCCTGCAGCAGGAATTCCCGATGGCCGGTTCCGCCAAAACAAGGTCCCTGCTGGGAACACTGAAGGCCATCATCCTCTATTCCGGACGGATTTCCGTAGGCAGGCACCGGCTGCCGCTGCTGGACACCGCCGACTGGAACGATACGCTGCGGCTCGACCGGTGCGTCATGAACGGGCCGGAAAAGGAACAGCAGTACCGCCGGCAGATCGAACAGCAGCACCAGCCGTACGGCGCCGCGCTGCAGAATACCCAGAGTGAAAGCGTCATGAACGGCTTCCTGCTGGTCAGGGCGGCCGAAGAGACAGCCCGGCTGGCGGAACTGGCACACGATCAGGCCCTGGCTGAGCTGGCTGAAGATATCTGCACGGAAACCCGTGAGAACCTGCGGCAGCACGCCTGGAAGGATACCTGGTATGCCCGCTGCCTGATCAATGATGACCGTTCCTTCCGTTATCTCGGTGCCCCGGGTGACGGGCTCTCAGCCGATCCGGATACCGACGGCACATTCTATCTGAACTCCTACAGCTGGGCATTGCTGAGCGGCTGTGCCGATGATGAACAGATCAGAGCCATGCTGGACCATGTGGAAACTTCCCTGAAAACCCCGGCCGGGCTGAAACTGTGTACGGCGGTTGACTACGACCAGCTCGGTGTCATCACCGGGACATCGTTCTACTTCCCCGGTGACCGGGAGAACGGCGGTGTCTTCAAGCATGCAGCGATGATGGCGGTCACGGCTTCCCTGCAGGCCGCCAGAACTGCTGCCGATCCGGAACTGGCCGCCCGGCTGCGTGATCTTGCCTTCTTCATGATCGACAAGACCCTGCCCTGCCGGACCATGGATGATCCCTTTGTCCTCAAGGGGAACCCGCGGTTCTGCACGCAGTACAACAACTCGATCACCGGTGAAAACATCGGCCCGATCCTCTCCGGAACCGCTTCCTGGCTGACCCTGGCCCTGTATGAGATCTGCGGCCTTGAGTTCCGTGAGGGCCGGCTGCGGATCCGCCCGGTTCTGAATGCGCCGCGGTTTGCCTATGACCTGCAGATCGGCGGCACAACCCTGCATGTCGAAATTGACGGCAGCGCTTCCTTCCGGGCCCGGCCGTCAAGCACATATATGCTTGACGGAAAACCGGCTGAGGATGAATTCCTGTTCCCGGCTGACCAGAAAGAACATTCCCTCAGAGTCATGCTCTGATCATTCTTTCCTCTTACACAGAAGCCCCTGTTTAATTCAGGGGCTTTTGTGTTTCTGCATACAGGCATCATCATTTCCGTCTGAAAATACTATAATAAAAGAACTGAGAGGAGAACCACGGCGCTATGATTACAGACCGGATTGATAAAGACATACTGGAGCTTGCGGCACAGTCCGACCGGGAATTGGAGGAAATCTATCACAGCATCGACAGAATCAGCCTGATCAATTCCGACCGGATTCTGTCTGCTTTCATGGAGAATAACGTTTCCTATTCGGACTTCGCGGATATTAACGGCTACGGCAATTACGATGCCGGCCGGGACAAGCTGGAGAAGATCTTCGCGTCCGTTCTGGGCTGTGAAGATGCCCTGGTAAGGCCGCAGATCATGAGCGGCACCAACGCCCTCTGGCTGGCTTTCTCCGCCCTGCTCCGGCACGGTGACACCATGATCTCGCTGACCGGCATGCCGTACGATTCCCTGCAGGAGATGATCGGCCTGTACGGGGATTCCAGCCAGTCACTGAAAAAAGCCGGGGTCAGATATGAACAGATTGATCTGGTCAGCAACGAATTCGATGAGGAAGCCATTGTCGGCCGCCTGCGGAAAAACGATGTAAAACTGGTGGAAATCCAGCGCTCCCGCGGCTACTCCGCCCGGAAGTCCCTGACCATCGCCCAGATCAGTCATCTGGTCAGCCGGATCAGGGAAGTCAACACAGAGGTCATCATCATGGTGGACAACTGCTATGGTGAACTGGTCGAAGACCGTGAGCCCGGGCATGCCGGGGCAGACCTGGTTGTCGGCTCCCTGATGAAAAACCTGGGCGGCGGTGTCGCCCCGACAGGCGGTTATATTGCCGGCCGGGCTGACCTGATCGCCATGGCTGCCGACCGCCTGACCGCCCCTGGTCTCGGCAAGGAACAGGGTGCGAACTTCAACCTGAACAACGCTTTTTTCAAAGGTCTCTTCCTGGCCCCGAGGGCTGTATCAGGCGCTTTGAAAACCGCTGTCTTTACGGCCTATATGATGGAAAAACTGGGCTACAGCAATGTATCCCCGCGCTATGACGAATTCCGCACCGACATCATCCAGACGGTTGAACTGGGGGACAAGGACAGCCTGGTCCGCTTTACCCAGGGCCTGCAGGAATCTTCACCGATCGACTCCTTTGTCCGGATTATGCCGGCACCGATGCCCGGTTATCCGTTTGACGAAGTCATGGCCTGCGGGGCCTTTACCCAGGGCAGCACGATTGAACTAAGTGCCGACGCGCCGGTCATCCCGCCCTATACGCTGTACATGCAGGGCGGCCTGTCCCTGGAATACGGGAAGCTCTCCGTCATGCTTGCCCTGACCAAGGCAAAGAAAAAGGAAGCTTAGCAGCTTCCCATCTGTCCGCCGTCGATGCGGATGACACTGTTATTGATATACGCGGCTTCCTCACTGACCAGGAACCGTACCAGCCGGGCAACCTCTTCAGGCTGCCCGTATCTTTTCAGCAGGATCTTTTCCGTCTCCTGTTTCAGGAATTCCTCATCATAGCCTGCCAGTTCCTTTTCTGTCCCGATAAAGCCGGGTGCCACTGCGTTCACCGTGACATACGGGGCGAACTGCACCGCCAGGTTATGGGTCAGGGAAATCAGGGCCGCCTTGGACGCATCGTAGTCCAGGCACATCGGATAGTAGGTATTGATGCCGTTGGTGGAAGATATATTGATGATCTTTCCGTATTCATGTTCCATCATGGAGCGGTAGACCCGATGTGCACAGTTGAAGGCCCCGACCACATTGACGTCGAGAACCCGCCGGAAGGTTTCCGCATCCTTGCGGGAAAACAGGTCCGGCATATCCACCGCCGCATTGTTGATCAGCACGGAAACCGGTCCGAGTTCCTTTTCAATCGCAGTGAACATCCGGTCAGTCTCTGTTTCACTGGCCACATCCGCCTGCACAACCATGGCCCGCACGCCATACGCAGAAGTCAGCTCCTGCTGCAGCAAGCGGGCTTTTTCTTCTGCCTGATGATAATGAATGACAATATCATCACCGTTTTTTGCCAGCTCCCGGGCGATGGCGCTGCCGATCCCCCCGCTGGCCCCTGTGATCAGTACTGTTCTTTTCATAGATCAGAAAAAAGAGCTTATTAAGCTCTTCCTGCGTACTTGCCGTCGCTGGTTGTGACAGAGATTGTCTCACCCTGGTCAATGAACTGCGGCACCCGCAGTGTCAGGCCGGTTTCGGTTACGGCAACCTTTGTCTGGGTTGACGGGGCGCCCTTGATGACCGGGGTGGTCTCGGCAATCGTCAGCTGGACGCTGGCCGGCAGCCCGATATCGAGGATGTTGCCCTCAAACATCATCAGCACGACTTCCAGACCGTCGGTAATATAGTACTTCTTATCCTCGATCTGTTTTTCTGCCACTTCATATGTCTCATATGTTTCGACATCCATGAAGTAGTATGTGCCGTCAGCGGAATATGAGAATGTCGCTGTGATTCTCTCGATATTGGCCGCTTCGAATTTTGTTGACGCGTTAAAATTTCTTTCCTGCGTGGAGCCGGTCTTCAGATTCTTCATCTTGGTCTGCAGAATCGCAGCGCCCTTACCCGGTTTTACATGCATGAAATCCAGAACAACCCATGGATCACCGTCCACGATCAGTGTCAGTCCGGTTTTAAAATCTCCTGCTTCAATTGCCATAGTACACCTGCTTTCGTTTTAACATGTTTATTTTACTAACTTTGGCCGTCATTATCAATGCGTGTTTAGAAGAGCGACAATTCTTCTTCCTTATGCGATTTGATATAGCGGCTCCATTTGATATAACCGTAGGTCGTATTTGTAAAGTAACCCAGTTTGAGTACCAGCAGGACATACTGCCCGGCCAGGATATTCATGACCGCTTCCAGAATCGCGCAGATATACCAGGCAATCCACTGTTCCCGCATGCGGAAGAAG
>JAEEHG010000273.1 GCA_016280695.1 Solobacterium sp.
AACATGCTGAAGAAGGATACCATTGCCAAGCGTCTGGAAACCGGTATTTCCTTTACCGAATTCTCCTACACGATCCTGCAGGCTCTTGACTGGCTGAAACTGTATCAGAATTACAACTGCCAGATCCAGTTCGGCGGCAGGGACCAGTGGGGCAACCTGGTATCCGGCACGGACCTAATCAAGGCAATCTGCGGTGATGATGCCAAGGTCTTCGGCATTACTTCACCGCTGATTACAAAGGCTGACGGTTCCAAGTTCGGCAAGAGTGAAGGCGGAAATGTCTGGCTGGATCCGGAAAAGACCAGTGCGTATGAGTTCTACCAGTTCTGGGTCAATGTCGGTGACGCGGAAATCTGCACGCTGCTGCGCAGACTCTCCATGCGTGATCCGGAAGAAATCATGAAGCTTGAGGAAAGTGTCAGGACCGAACCGGAGAAGCGTCTGGCCCAGAAGGCCCTGGCCGAAGAACTGACCGCGATCGTTCATGGTCCGGAAGGCCTGGCCAAGGCCCAGAAGATCACGGATACGCTGTTCAGCGGTTCCATTATGGATCTGAATGCGGATGAACTGCGCGAAGGGCTGAAGGACGCGGCCAAGTGTGAAGTGGAAGACGGCATGACACTGATCGACGCGATGATCGCTGCCGGGGCTGCCACTTCCAGAAGAGATGCCCGCCAGCTGATCGACCAGGGTTCCGTCCAGCTCAACGGTGAGAAAGTTACCGCAACCGATGCAGTGCTGAATGTGGCCGACGCGGTTGACCATGACTTCAGCATTCTGAAGAAGGGCAAGCGGAATTACTTCGTCCTTGATTTCAAAAAGTAAGCAAAGGAAATACGCCTGTTATCAGGCGTATTTTTTATGACTATGGTATAATCGTCTCTGAGGTTAAGATGAGACGATTTTTTCTTGTGATTCTGACTGCGGTCATGCTGTGCGGGTGTACGCCGAACCAGGGCAGTGATGCAAATGCGGCCCAGACAGCCTATGAAAGCTATTATCAGGCGATAGAGGAGAACGGACGTTTTCAGAATTCGTCGCTTTATTATGATATCAGCGCGGAGATGACGGTGCTGCCGGACGGCACACACAGTTATTATATTTTCCTGGACAACGCGCAGATTGCCATGTATGACGTCGTCATGCTGGCCGTGGAAGGCGACCAGTTATATGCCGATACCGGCAAGATGATGCCCAGCATCGGGATCTTTGACAATACTGACGTGAACCTGATCCCGTTCCAGTCCAATCCGGCAGCCGGTTACGCCCGCGGCCTGATGATTTCGGGAAACTGTGAGGAAGATGAAGTGGAACTGAAGATCCTGGTGGAGTGGAAAGACAAGACCAGGGAGAAGATGAACCGGGAGTTTTTATCCCTGATTTTGAATATGAGCGGTGTTTCCTATCCGGAAAAATCGATTGAAGAGGGCGGTACAGAATGACGGAGAAGACTGCCAGCAGAGCCAAGCAGTCGTTTATTGCCGGATCACTGACCAGTTCAGCCGGTGTTTTCCTGGCCAAGACGATCGGGCTTTTTTATGTTGTTCCGTTTACGGCCCTGGCCGGTACGGAAAACATGTCCTTTTATTCTGCTGCATACACATATTACAACGTCCTGCTGCAGATCTGCTCGGCCGGTCTGCCGTATGCCATTTCCGCCATTGTGGCCAAGTATGCCAACCGGGATGACTATAAAACGGTTGTCCTGGTCCGCAAGCTGTCCACCGCAATCCTGAGTGTTTCCGGTTTCTTCATGGCCATTCTGTTTGTGCTGATTTCCAGCTCGCAGGCCAGAAAGATCCTCGGGGCCGGGGCCAGTGCGGAAGATATCACGACACTGATCAACTGCTTTAAGATTCTTGCTGTGGCCCTGTTCCTCGTGCCGGTGCTGTATTCCTACCGGGGCTTCTACCAGGGCCTGAAGGATCTGAAAGTCTATGCCGATTCTCAGGTGCTGGAACAGTTTGCCAGAGTCGGCAGCCTGCTGGGGCTGGGCTTTATCCTGGTGAAGATCCTGCGCATGAACCGGATCTGGGCGATTTATATGGCTATCCTGGCAACCAGTATCGGGGCGCTGGCTTCCATCATTTACTATGTCAGGTATGACCACCGCCATTACGGCCCGATTGCCCGGGCGGCCAGGGCCCAGACAAAGGACCCGGTTGAGACAAGGGAAATCCTGATTGAGATCTTCGCTTTCGGGGTGCCGTATCTGTTGTCCTCGATTCTCGGCAATACGCAGACCCTGATCAATACGCGTTATTTCATTACGACGGCCACGCAGCTGGGGATGGACTACAACGCGGCCAAACTGGTCTACGGTATTATCGAAATGCAGTGTGACAAACTGGCTTCCATTCCGCAGGTGCTCGGCATCGGGTTCTCTGCCGGCATCGTGCCGTATATGACCATTGCCCTGGAAAACCAGAATATGGAAGAACTGCGGAAGAATATCCGTGACTGCCTGGATACTGTGCTTTATATTGGCGTACCGATCTGCTTTGCCATGGCCATGCTGTCACGGTCTGTATATTTCGTCATGTACGGCGGCCAGACCATGGACTACGGCGGAACCTGCCTGGCGGTATACAGCCTGCTGGCCCTGTGCACAACCCTGACCCCGATCTGCAACTCCATGATGATGACCCTGCATCTGCGCCGGGAAGTGATTTTCTATCTGTGTGTCGGTTTTGTAGTCAAGTGCGTTTCGTTCTACCCGCTGCTGAAATATACCGGCTATACCGGCGCGATAACATCAAGTGTTCTCACTTCATTGACAATTATCTATCTGGACCTGGCCAAGCTGAACAACCGCTATGGGGCAACATACCAGGCGACCGGGCGGCGGCTGGTCAAGATCCTGCTGGCCTGCTTCTGCATGAATGCCGTCTTTGTGCTGTTCCGGCTGGCCGGCTTTACGATCAGTGAATCCTCGCGGATGATTGCGCTGGTGCAGCTGGGCATTCAGGGCCTCTGCGGTATGGCTGTCTACCTGTACATGACCAATCTCATGAAAGTACCGCAGGCCATCTTCCACAAGTCACTCGGGGAGATTGCCCGGAGGCTGATGCGGCGTGGCTGAGCAGGGGATGCGGCTTGACAGACTGCTGGCGGCCAGCGGTTATGGTTCCCGCAATGATGTCAAAAAACTGATCAGGAACGGCCTGGTCAGCGTAGATGGAATAACCGTCCGCAATGCGGATCTGAAAGTCCGGCCTGACACCCAGGAAATCCTGGTGGATGATCAGCCGGTCGTCTATGAGAAATACCATTATTTCATGCTGAACAAGCCGGCCGGATACATCAGTGCCACAAGCGGCAGCGGCCCTACAGTCCTGGATCTGATCGATGAACCATACCGGGATCTTTTTCCCTGCGGCCGGCTGGATAAGGATACCGAAGGGCTCCTGTTGATTACCGATGACGGCCCGCTGGCGCATGA
>JAEEHG010000274.1 GCA_016280695.1 Solobacterium sp.
ACATCGGTCCGCAGGAAACCGTGGACGGGATTGTCCTGACCCATGGCCACTCAGACCACACCGGGGCTGTTGATGACCTGGTAGAAGCCCTGCACTGCCCGGTTTACATGCACCATGGTGATCTGCCGCTGACCGATCCGGCTTACCGGCTTGCGGCCGGCGCCCCGGTATATACAGAGCTGAAGGATCTGCCGGCAGGTGATCTGCAGATCGGAACCTTTAGCCTGCAGATTTACCATACCCCGGGGCACAGTCCCGGCAGTATCCTGGTCCGGTACAGGAACCACCTGTTTGCCGGGGATACACTGTTTGCCGGTTCAATCGGCCGGACAGACCTGTTCGGCGGGGATGAAGGGGAAATGTTTGCGTCACTGCAGTTCATTAAGACCCTGCCGCACGACCTGGCGGTTTATCCCGGCCACGGCCCGGCCAGCACCATTGCCAGGGAACTGAAGTGGAATCCCTACCTGCAGTTCTGATTACCGGCTGACGGAATAATCGTAAAGATAACCGCTGCGGCATTCATACACCAGAACCTCGGCTACCGGTTCCGATACATTCACGAAGATGGTATCCCCGTCATAACGGATCGAGGCGTAAATATCACCGATACTGATCCGGGTGAGTTCAGAGCGCTCATTGCGGACTTCGCACTGCAGAACGGAAGTGATTGTCACTTCCGTTTTTGTCTGCTTCAGGATGGTCTGCAGGTTTTCGGCGGCGGTGAGCCGGTACTGCATGCTGGTCAGGGCCAGCATCACCACCTGGCTCAGAAACAGGAATGCCGCCAGAAAGAGTGTGCTGATGAAGCCGTTACGATAACGGCACCAGGGCATTTTCATGACTTTCTCCTTCCCGGCCGGTATGCAGATACAGCACCCCGTCACTGACAGAAAAGGTGCACTGCTCCAGCTCCGTCAGAAAGATCTGGGTGCCGGGCTGCAGGATCAGGCTGCCGTTGACCAGGGAGATCCGGGCTTCTTCTTCGTGATAGATGAAGCTGACCTGATGCGCATCCACTTCCATATCATGGGAAAGGGACAGGATGCGCCGCAGCTGGCACAGGGCAATTTCATCCTGGACCAGCGGTGAAGGTATCAGCAGCAGGCGCAGGGCATTGAGACTGGCCATGACCGCCGGCAGGCAGGCCAGGGCAGTCAGCATGACAATCAGGGCCTGTTCCAGAATCATTCCGGCTCTGTGCTTTCTTCTTCGGCTGTACACAGGACACACTCCGGAATCATGCGGATTCCCCGGTCATACGCTTCCTCAGCCCGTTTCATGGCGGCTTCGACAGCCAGCTCGGTATGCCCGGCAGCGGGCAGGGCGGCACTGGTTACCAGGGCAATCATGGCAGTCAGAAAGACAACGATCATGGCATCCGTCAGCAGGTAGCCTTTTCTCATCGGAAAACGAGCCGCCCGCCGCCCAGTTCGATGATGATCAGGTCGTCCCGGCCGGGAAAACTGATGGTTCTTGCCTGGTTGACATTGCCGGCCCCGTTGAAGTGGATGCCTTCCGCCCCCGGCAGATCCACCGGGAGGGTTTCCGCTGCCGCCATGGCATCGGTCTGCCGCAGCAGATATTCATCCGCAAAGGCATGGTACAGCATGGTTTCACTCATGTCCGGCTGCAGGGCCAGCGGGGCCATAGAGACCATAACCAGCAGGACGATCAGGCATTCCAGCAGGGTAAATCCCTTACTGCGCATAAGCCTGTCCGCCGGATATGACAATGGTTTTTTCGTCACACCGGGTCTGTTCTTCCGTCATCAGGCCGGCACTGATCAGGTCACTGACACTGCCGGGATTCTGATCATATTCCAGCCGGTACTGCAGGATGGCGCTGTCAGCCACCTTGATCAGCGCATCACAGCCTTTTTTATCCACAATGCCCAGAACAGTCTGGATATTCGGGACGGTCAGCAGGAACAGGATGGAAATGATCGTGACAACGATGACCATTTCCAGCAGGGTAAACCCTTTTCGCAACGCGTTCATATTTGATACCTCCTATAGATTTGTCATGATGGAAAGAGGGAGCAGAAGGATCTGATACATCATGATGACAATCAGGCCGATCAAGGCATAGGCCAGCAGCTGCAGATACCGCGTCAGCCGGCGGCAGCGCCGCAGCAGGCGGTCCCGGGCTGTATCCAGATAGCCGCTGAGCATGGCCTCCATGCCGGCTCCGGAAGCGGCAATCCGGATGAACCGCAGCAGGGCGGATTCCAGCAGGGGTGTTTCGGCTGCCCGGACAAACGGATCACCCCTGTTCAGGGATTCGTTGAGCACCGCGGCAATATGCGCGGTCAGCGGCCGGTGCGACATGCCCCGCAGCAGTTCCATGGCCTGCCGTGTGGATATATTCCGGGCCAGGCACTGGCTGAAGAAACGGACGAAGACAATGGATTCATATTCGATCCACAATGAATCAGGCAGATACTTCAGCAGGAATTCATATGCTTTTATGCGGCAGGCCGGTTTCCGGACCAGGAGCAGGAAGCCAGCAATACCCAGCATGGCCAGAAGGCCTGCAATGCCGATCAGCAGTGCGGTCCTTTGCAGGATAATAAAACTGTCCAGGGGGACATGGAAGCCGGACATCATCGTAATAAGCGGCGGAAAGCAGAAGCGGGAAAACAGCAGGATGCCGGTGATGGTGCCGCTGAGCAGCAGGAAAGGATAGGCCAGCTGCCGGA
>JAEEHG010000275.1 GCA_016280695.1 Solobacterium sp.
GAAAACAACCAGTTTGGACGCTCCGGCACAGTTGTTGTCCTTTGTCTTCTCGGCGGTTTCCCGGACAACCTGCCCCATCAGCTTCACCGCGTCCATGTTGATACCGGCCTTGGTCGAGCCGACGTTTACACTGGCACAGACATACTCTGTCGCCGCCAGGGCATCGGGAATGGCCCGGATCAAAGCCTCGTCACCGGCCGTCATGCCCTTCTGCACCAGGGCCGAAAAGCCGCCGATAAAGTTGATGCCGAGATCATGCGCTGCCCGGTCCATGGCCATGGCGTATTTGACCGGATCCCCGCCGCTTACCGACAGCAGCAGGGATATCGGGGTTACCGCAATCCGCGTATTGACAATCGGAATCCCGTATTCCCGGGAAATGTTCCTGGCTGTAGCCACCAGGTCTCTTGCCTTGTCAGTCAGCTTGGCATGGATTTTCTCACAGGCCCTGTCAATATCACTGTCCGCGCAGTCCAGCAGGGAAATACCCATCGTAACCGTACGGATATCCAGGTACTCTTCATCTATCATGCGGATGGTTTCAAGAATCGAATCCGCACTCTGTCTCAGAATTGCCATGGTATCTGCCCCTAAATTGTATGCATCGCATTGAAGATGTCTTCATGCATGACATGGATGCTCAGGCCGACTTTCTTCCCTTCTTCTTCCATTTCCTGCACAAAGGAATGAAAGTTGTCCAGATCATCCGGAATGGTAACGATCATGATCATGGCGAAAAGGTCATCGAGTACTTTCTGGGTCACGTCTTCGATATTGACCCCGCGGTCGGCGCAGCGTGTGGATACGAACGCGAGGATGCCTGTACGGTCCTTGCCAAGGACGGAAATAACAGCTCTCATATTATTCTCCTTTCAGATCGGAAAGCGACATTTCACAGTAGTAGAGTTCCATTTCGAAGTATGTTTTGACATCTTCCAGGGTTTGGATAACGCTGTCCTTGCACTCTGAACTGCCTGTTCTGGTCACATAGTCATAGTTGCAGGAAGTGCCGAACCCGCCGGTATCGCCGTTCCAGTTATAGACATACCGGGATGTGCGGTTGTTGTAGATAAACTGCTTTGTATTGAAATCGATCACATAGACTTCATTGGTGTTGAATTCCGTCCGGTATACACCCGGGCTTTCCTCCGCATAGCCGAGCCGGCTGACCAGCCGGTGCTGCAGGATCTCCTCCGGGGTCGTGCCTTCACTGTCCGACGGGCCCGGATCCAGTTCTTCATAGGACACATAGCCGGCGGTCATTTCGGCAAAGTTCTCCGGCAGTTCAAGCGGTTCCGGCAGGGGCTCATACCGCACTTCCAGATGATACGAGGCCTGCACCGGTTCCCCCGACACCGAAACCGCGGCCGTGAAATCCGTTTCCTCGGCGGCCAGGATGCCGTCCCGGAAGGTCTGCCTGATGGTGCCGGAAGAGACTTCAAAGTCTTTTTCCGTCCCCAGCTGGTAGAGATCATAGCGGGCGGGGAAGAGCCTTGTCCGGCCGGCCGGCGTCAGGATGAATTCATAGGTGACCGCGTCAGCGTCTTCCGTCCGGTTCAGGGATTCTGTTTCTGTTTCTTCCACCGGCACCAGATCCACCGGCACCAGCATGGACTGCTTCAGCTGGGCAAAGCTCATGTCTTCGTAATACTGCAGCGTTTCGTATGTATTGTACAGCCGGCCGCCGGTATACCAGCCATCCGTGTGGACAACCGCCCCGTTGGAATTGATTTCCTGGGTCAGATGGGCTGTGCTGCCTTCATTGTCCGCCGCCGCAAGATCTTCATCCAGGATAAAGACCTGCCGGCTGTCATCGCTGAACTGCAGGGTATACGTACAGGCCGCATGCACGGTCCATGCAGGCAATGTTTCCGCCGTCCGGATCATTTCCGCATAGTCTGTATATTCTGCCGGCCGGGCAGATGGTGCATCACTGTTTCCGGCACAGCCGCAGAGCAGTACCGCAGCTGCTGTGAGGATCATTGTTTTTTTCATAATGCGTATTATATCAGTCTCCCCCCAGATACGCAAAAAACCCGCCGGGACAGGCCCGGCAGGTTCCTTACTGTATGCTTATACCAGTTCGATATAAGCCATCGGGGCAGCATCACCGCGGCGGATACCGGTCTTGACAACCCGTGTATAGCCACCGTTGCGGTCTGCGTACTTCGGCGCAATCTCATCAAACAGCTTCTGCAGAACAGTCTGCTGTGTCTTTTCATCAGCGACACCATCGCGGATGAAGGCAGCAGCCTGACGGCGGGCTGCCAGATCACCCTTCTTGCCCAGGGTAATCAGTTCGTCAACGACTGTACGCATATCCTTGGCCTTGGCTTCTGTTGTCTCTACCTTGCCGTAGAGGATGACAGAAGTAGCCATGTTGCGGAGCATCGCCTTGCGATGATCAGCTGTTCTTCCGAATTTACGGTTCCACATAATGGTTTCCTCCTTTAATCGAAGGACTTGAAGCCCATACCAAGTTCAATGAGCTTGTCCTTAACCTCTTTCAGTGATTTCTTTCCGAGGTTGCGGACTCTCATCATCTCATCCTCGGTCTTCTGTGTGAGTTCTTCTACCGTCTGGATTCCGGCCCGCTTCAGGCAGTTGTAGGAACGGACAGACAGATCCAGGTCTTCGATCATCATCTGCTGACCCTTGTTCTGTACTTCCGAACCGCTCTCCCTGAGCACCCCGTCCATGGACAGTACATCCTCATTGATACCGGCAACGATGTCCAGATGATCAATCAGGATCTTGGCAGCCATGGAGAGTGCCTTCTGCGGATTGATGGAACCGTCGGTCCAGACTTCCATGGTCAGTTCATCATACTTGGTGTCCTGACCGACACGGGTCGGTTCAACCGCGTAGGATACCCGGTTGACCGGTGTGTAGATGGAGTCTGTAAAGACTGTACCGATGCCCTGGGAACTGCCCTGGTTCTGCTGCTTGTTGATGTCGCTGCCGACATAACCGCGGCCGTTCTTGGCCCGCAGTTCCATTTCCAGGCTGGCCCCCTGTTCCAGATGGGCAATTTCGAGATCCTTGTTGAGGACTTCGACCTGCGCCGGGCAGATAATGTCACCGGCTGTAACTGTGCATGGTCCCTTGGCAGAGATCTGCAGGCTGTATACTTCATCATCTTCAATCTTCATGACCAGCTGCTTGAGCTGCAGGATGATCATGGAGACATCCTCCCGGACACCCGGGATTGTTGTGAATTCGTGGTAAACACCATCAACCTTGATAGAGAATACAGCGGCTCCCGGCAGGGAGGACAGCAGGACTCTGCGCAGTGCATTCCCGATCGTTGTGCCAAATCCTCTCTCCAGCGGGGACAGGATAAACTTTCCGTAGTTTTCCGATTCAACGTATTCTTCTACTTCAAAATCGGCGCGTTCAAACTTTTGCATGCAACAATCCTCCTCCTGTTCTACTGATTAACCGCGTGGTCTCTTCGGCGGACGGCATCCGTTATGCGGAATCGGTGTCACATCATTGATGGCACTGATTTCAAGACCTGCAGTCTGCAGAGAACGGACAGCTGCTTCACGTCCCGGACCCGGGCCCTTGACGTTGACTTCAACTGTCTTCATCCCCTGGGTGACAGCTGCTTTACCGGCTGCTTCAGCACAGAGCTGGGCAACGTACGGTGTGGACTTACGGGAACCCTTGTATCCCAGTGCTCCGGCAGAGCTCCAGGCAATGACGTTTCCTGCTTCGTCAGCGATGGTTACGATTGTGTTGTTGAAGGTGGAGTGGATATGAGCCACGCCCCGCGCTATATTGCGTCTTACCTTCTTCTTGCGGCCGGCATTCTTAGCGGACGCTCTTCTGTTATTTGCCATGTTCCGACCCTCCTATTACTTCTTCTTGTTCGCAACTGTACGCCGCGGTCCCTTACGTGTCCGGGCATTTGTGCGGGTGCGCTGTCCGCGGACAGGCAGAGAACGTCTGTGACGCAGGCCGCGGTAGCAGCCGATTTCCATCAGACGCTTGATGTTCAGCGCTCTCTCACGGCGCAGGTCACCTTCGGTCTTGATTGCATCGACATGCTGACGGATCGCAGTCTCCTGCTCAACAGTCAGGTCCTTTGTGCGGATATCTTCGCTGATCCCGCAGTCGGCAAGAATCTTCTTGGCAGTTGTCGGGCCAATACCGTAAATATAGGTCAGAGATACTACAACTCTTTTATTAGAGGGAATATCTACACCAGCTATACGAGCCATATTCTAGTTTTTTCCTCCTGATTAACCCTGTCTCTGTTTGTGCTTCGGGTTCTCGCAGATAACCATGACAACGCCTCTGCGCTTGATAACCCGGCACTTGTCGCAAATCGGTTTTACTGATGGTCTTACTTTCATGTTCAGTACTCCTTTCGGGCTTTCCGCCCACCGGTTTCATTACTTGTAGCGATAAGTGATACGCCCACGTGTTAAGTCATACGGTGAAATTTCCACGGTAACCCGATCGCCTGGTAAAATGCGGATGTAATTCATTCGGATTTTACCAGCAACGTGAGCACGGATTTCGTGTCCGTTCTGAAGTTTCACCTTGAAGTTGGCATTAGGAAGTGTTTCCTCTACAATCCCATCGATTTCAATGACGTCTTGTTTTCCCATTCAATCCTCTTTCTGCAGTATCTCTGCGCGGTGCGGGAGATGCGCTCCCGCACCGCGTCAAGATTACGCAATTTTTCCTAAAGCCTCCTGAATCTCTGCGAAGACCTGTTCCCGCGGCTGTGCCCCGTCAATACGGGAGACAACCCCCAGCTTGTCATAGAAGGCAATGACAGGTGCTGTGCTGGAATCATATTCATCCATTCTAACTTTCAGCTGCTCGATTGTATCATCCTTGCGCTGTGTCAGTTCACCGCCGCAGACATCGCAGATGCCCTCGACGACCGGCGGATGACTCTTGATGTGGTAGATGGCTCCGCACTTCGGGCAGATTCTTCTGCCTGTGATGCGCTCGGCCAGGGTGTCGAATTCGACTTCCAGGGCAATGACGCTCTCAACCGGCTTGCCGATCTTTTCGGCAATCTTCGTGAAGGCTTCCGCCTGCACCAGGGTGCGCGGGAAGCCGTCAAGGAGATAGCCCTTCTGGCAGTCCGGCTGCTGAAGTCTGTCTTCCACCATGGCATTGATCACATCATCCGGTACCAGCTTGCCGGCTTCCATGTAGGTCTTGGCAAGCTTCCCCAGTTCTGTGTTGTTCCGGACATTTTCACGCAGCATGTCGCCGGTGGAAATGTGCGGGATGTCGTAAGCCTTGAGAATCAATTCGGACATTGTGCCCTTGCCTGCCCCCGCAGGCCCCATGATCAGAATATTCATATCGTGTCCTCCATTCTTATTTCAGGAAACCGTGGTACTGCTTCTGGGTCAGCTGGCCCTTCAGCTGAGACATCGTCTCCATGGCCACGCCGACGACAATGATGATACCTGTCCCGCCGATCGCCGAGGATGTCGGGATCGCGGTGAACATCGGCAGCAGATACGGCAGCACGGCAATCACCGTCAGGGCTGTCGCGCCGAGGACTGTAATGCGGTTGAGAACCTTGTGCAGATACGTTCTGGTCTCACTGCCCGGCCGGATGCCCGGGATATATGCACCGGACTTGCCGAGGTTTTCCGCCACCTTGTCAGGATCAACCTGCAGATCAGTGTAGAAGAATGTAAACATGAATGTCAGCAGTGCGTAGATGCACAGTCCCAGCGGCCTGTTCAGGCTCAGGAACGCGCTGACTTTCTGATAAAGATCATAATTGACGAAACTCAGGACAATCTGCGGGGCCGTAATGATCGCGTTGGCGAAGATCACCGGAATGACCGACGCCGAGTTGATCTTGAACGGCAGATATGTAATATCCTTCGCCCGCGGTCCGGCACTGTTCGTATACTGGATCGGGATCTTTCTGACTGCCAGCTGCATGATGACCACGCCGATGACGATGGCCAGATACAGGACACAGTACAGCACAAACTGCAGGACGCCGTTGAATACGGCACCCTGGCTGGAGCCGCCGACCAGAATGTTGAACACCTGGGTAAAGTTGGCCGGAATGTTCGAAACGATACCGGCAAAGATGATAACGGAGATGCCGTTGCCGATTCCCTTCAGGCTGATCCGGTCACCGATCCACAGCAGGAACATCGTACCGGCTGTCAGGATCGTGGCGGTATACAGATAGGCGGAGATGCCGGAACCTTCCAGAATCCCATACTGACGGTCGAAACCGTACACCATGGAGAAGGACTGGACCAGTGCCAGGACAACCCCCAGATACCGTGTGACCTTATCAAGCTGCTGCCGTCCGGTCTGACCGGACTTTGTCATCTCGGTCAGTGCCGGGATGACATCCATGCTCAGCAGCTGGATGATGATGCTGGCTGTGATGTAAGGCGATACACCCAGAGCGAATACGGACATGCGCTCGAAGGCGCCGCCGCCCAGCAGGTTCATCATGCTGAGAATCGAGTTGTCGGCA